>JAIXSD010000220.1 GCA_027484885.1 Rubrivivax sp. | reverse complement strand
TGCTGCATGACGAAGTCGAAGGTGACCACGCGCGCCTGCCAGTCCACCAGGCCGAGGCCGAAGACGCTGCAGTCCACCAGCTCGTTGACATGGCGGTACAGGGTCTGCTGGATGGCGCCCACATCGAGCGAGGCGGTGATCTGGCGGCCGATCTCGCTGAGCAGGGCGATGTCGCGACGCGCTTTCTCGGCCACCTCGCGCTGCGCTTCGGCGCTTTGCTTCTCGCGCGCCAGCTGTTGCTGTTGCTCGAGCAACTCGTGGGTGCGGCGGTCCACCAGCTCGCTCAGGCGCAGCCGGGTCTGGTGCAGCACCCGCACGCGCAAGCGGTAGGCGGCCGCCAGCGCCAGCAGCAGCAAGGCCGCCACACCGCCGCGCCACCACCAGCTGCGCCAGAACGGGGGCAGCACCTCCAACTCCAGCAGCAGGTGGTCTTCGCTCCAGATGCCGTCGGGGTTGGCGGCCCGCGCCAGCAGGCGGTAGCGGCCGGGATCCAGATTGGTGTAGGCCGCCAGGCCCAGATCGCCAATGCCGTAGATCCAGTCGCGGTCGAACCCCTCCAGCCGCCAGGCATAGCGGTTCTGCTGGCGGTTGTGGAACTGCAGCGCCGCCAGCTCGAAGCTGACCATGGTCTCGCGGTGCGTCAGCCGCACCCGGCTGGCCTGGTGCAGCGGCCCCGGGATGCCCAGGTCGGCCAGGCGCGGCGGCGCGTCCTCGCCCTCGCGCGGCAGGCTCTGGGCCTGTGCATCCGGCCGCAGCGAGCGGTTCAGCACCAGCAGATCACTGAGCACCACGGCCGGCGGCGTCGGGTTGTCGCGCAAGGCCTCGGGCTGGAAACGCAACAGCCCCGGCCCGCCGAAATACAAGCTGCCATCCGGCCCGCGCCCCGCCGCAGCAAACGAGAAGCCGCCGCCGAAACGGCTGCGCCCGGGGTAGAAGCGCGCCTGGCGGCGGTCGGGCTGGAAGCGCGTCAGGCCATGCTCGCTGCTGAGCCAGATCTCGCCGTTGAAGCCGTCCTGGATGGCGCTGAACTCGCCCGCCGGCATGCCCGGCACCTGGCGCCAGGACTTGAGCTCCCAGCCCTGGGCCGTGGCCAGCAGCTGGTAGAGGCCTTGCTCGGTGGCCAGCCAGATGCGGCCTTGGGCATCCTGGCGCATGCCGAAGATGGGCAGGCGGCCGGGCGCCGGCATGTCGGCATTGGCGCGCACCGGCTGGCTGAAGCTGTCGCTCTGCGGGTCCCAGAGCTGCAGGCCGCCCTTGCTGCCGATCCAGATGCGGCCCTCCCCATCTTCCAGCAAGCTGTCCACCACATCGTGGCTGAGGCTGCCGGCCTGGCCGGCCGCGCTGCGGAACACGCGGTGCTTCAGGTCCGGGCTGAAGCGATGCAAGCCGGCCGCGCTGCCGGCCCAGACCTGGCCGTTGCGGTCGCGCAGCAAGGCGCTGATCGAGGCGCCGGCCGGCGTGCTGTTCTCCAGCGGCAGGGACTGGCTGCGCCCGCGCTTCGGCTCGTAAATCACCAGGCCGCCGTCACCGCCGGCCCAGATCTGATCCGGCCGGCCCGGCGCCCCGGGCAGCAAGGCCTTGACATGGCTGAGCGGCAGGGCCTGAGGCGGGATGCGCTCGACATCGCCGCTGGGCAGGTGCAGGCGGTTCAGGCCGCCGCCGTAGGTGCCCAGCCAGAGGTGCTCGGGCCCGTCGTGCAGCATGGACATGACGGCGTTGTTGGACAGGCTGCGCTCGTCACCCGGCACCTGCAGATAGCTGGTGAAACCGCGCGCGGCCAGATCGATCAGGCTGATGCCATAGCCCCAGGTGCCCACCCAGAGCGTGCCGCCGCGGTCCTGCATCAGCGAAGCGATGGAGTTGCCGGCCAGGCTGCTGGGCACGCCGGGCAGATTGGAAAAGGACTGCAGCCGGGTCGTGCCGGGCTGCCAGCGATGCAGACCCGGCGCGCGGCCCGAGCCCAGCCACATTGCACCATCCTGATCGCGCAGCAGGGCATGCACCACCCCGCGCGGCAGCTGCAGCTGGGCGGCCAGCGGGTCGGGTTGCGGCGGCGACACCCCATCCGGCGGGATGCGCCAGATCTGCACGCCAGCGGCCAGGCCCACCCAGAGCCGCCCCTCGGCATCGAAAGCCAGGCTGCGCGCCGGCGACTCCACCGGGCTGAACTGGCCGGCTGGGCTGCCCTGCAAGGTGTCGAGCTGCTGGCGCAGCCGGCCCTCGCGGTCGATATGGCCGACCTGCGAGCCCTGCATCAGCCACAAGCCGCCCTGGCCATCGGGCAGCAGGCCGCGCAGCTGGGCGTCGCGCGCCCGTTCGGCCCAGGCCGCGTGCTCCCAGCGGCTGAAACGGGCGCTGGCCATGTCGAACCGATAGAGCCCGCGCGGCATCACCAGCCAGAGCCGGCCCGGGCCGGCCGGCGCCAGGCCGACCACGGCGCGGTCCTGCAAGGCCAGGCCCTCGGGCATGTCGATGCGGCGCAGTGAGTCGTCGCGCAGGTCGATGCGGTCCAGGCCGGTGCGCGTGCCCACCCACATGACCTGGTTCTCGGCGTCTTCGAGCAGGCTGTAGATCATGCCGTGGCGCAGCATGTCGCTTTGCT
>JAIXSD010000659.1 GCA_027484885.1 Rubrivivax sp. | reverse complement strand
GCCACGCGCCTGTTTTGCCTGCCCAGCCAGTTCTTCGCCATGGAAATCTATCTCGACGCCAATGCCACCACGCCCGTGTTGCCGCAGGCCAAGGCGGCGGCCATCCAGGCCATGGTGGAGGACTACGGCAACCCCAGCAGCGTGCACAGCACCGGCCTCAAGGCACGTGCCCTGATCGATGGCGTGCGTGCCCGCGCTCAGCGCCTGCTGGACACCGGCGCCGGCCAGCTGCTTTTTGTCAGCGGCGCGACCGAAGGCATCCAGACGGCCGTGCTGTCCGCCCTGCACGCCCTGCGCGCACGCCGCGAAGCCGGCCAGGCCATCGGCAGCCAGCTGCTCTACGGCGCCACCGAACACAAGGCCGTGCCCGAGGCACTCAAGCACTGGAACGCCGTGCTGGGCTTGAACCTGGCGATCCGCGCCATCCCGGTGGACACGCAGGGCCGCCATGATCTGGAGTTCTTGCAGCGTGAGGCGCCCGAGGCCGGCCTGGTTTGCACCATGGCCGCCAACAATGAAACCGGCGTCATCAGCGATCTGACCGGCATCGAGGCCGCCCTCAATGCCAGTAGCAGCAGCGCATTCTGGATGGTGGACGGCGTGCAGGCCCTGGGCAAGCTGTCCCTGCGCCTGAGCCAAAGCCGCATCGATTACGCGCCCTTCTCCGGCCATAAGCTCTATGCGCCCAAGGGCATCGGCCTGCTCTATGTGCGCGCCGGTGCGCCCTTCACGCCGCTGATGGCTGGCGGGGGCCAGGAGGGGGCGCTTCGTTCGGGCACCGAGAACATGTCCGGCATCGCCGCCCTGGGTGCGGTGCTGGAAGCGCTGGAAGACAAGGAGGGCAAGACCTTCCGCAGCCATGCCGAGATGAGCGGTTTCCGCGTCTGCCTGGCGGCTGCGCTGGAGCAGGCCTTCCCTGGCCTGGTCTACAACGCGCCGCTGGCGCTGAGCCTGCCCACCACCCTCAATTTTTCGGTGCCGGGCCTGAGCTCGCGCCTGCTGCAGGACCTGTTCGACGCGGCCGATGTGCGCGTCAGCGGCGGTTCGGCCTGCAGCGCGGCCAAGGCCGCACCGAGCTTTGTGCTGCAAGCCATGGGCCTGCCCGATTGGCAAGCCGCCGGCGCCGTGCGCCTGTCCATCGGCCCGGCCGTGGACGAGGCTTTCATCGCCGAGGCCTGTGCCCGCATCGAGGCCTGCGGTGAATCGCTGCGCCGCAACTGCATGAGCCCCGCGGACAACCAACCCACCGTGGGCGAGGGTCTGAGCCGCTTCATGCTGGAAGGTGCGTGCTGCTATGTGCTCGCCGATGCGGCCTCGCAGCGCTGCGTGCTGATCGACCCGCAGCCCGAGCAGGTCAGCCGTCTGGCCCAGGTGCTGCGCTGTCAAAACTACCCCGTGGTCGCTGTGCTCAGCAGCCATGGCGCGGCTGCCCATGGTGATGCGCGGGCCTTGCTGGCGGCCGAGCTGCCCGATCTGCTCGCCGCATCGGCGGAGGTCGATGCGCTGGGCTGGCCCTTGACGCAGACGGAGCTGGAGCTGGGCGCCAAGCGTTTGCGCCGTCAGCTGCTGGAGGGCGGGGGGCAGGCCTTGCTGCTCAGCGAAGGTGGCCAGGGCCAAGCCTGCTGCCTGGCTTTTGTGGCGCCGCAGCACGCCCAGGCCTTGGGCGAGCAGATCGGTGCGCAGACCCTGATCGCACCGCCCAGCGACGAGGCCCAGCTGCTGGCCAGCAACCTGGCCCTGGAGCGCGGCGAGGCCGTGGCAGCCCCGCTGCTGCAGCTCTCGGGCACGCAGCTGCAGCAGTTTGTCGACGCCCATCCGGATGCGCTGCTGATCGATGTGCGCGAGCCCTACGAGCAGTTCCTGAGCCAGACGCCCGAGCTTGCCGGTGTGGCCCTGCAGGCCGTGCCGCTGTCGCGTTTCCTCAATGCCATTCCCGGCTGGCTGGCCGAGCAGCGGCCGCTGCTGTTCTTCTGCCGCAGTGGCAACCGCAGCCGCCAGGCTGCGCAGGCCCTGGCCCGCCTCGGCCACAGCCAGGCCTGGACGCTCAGCGGCGGCCTGGCCCTCTTGCCCGATGCACCGGTGCGCGCCGTGGCGGCCGACCCGGCCTTGCTGGTCTGAGCTCGGGTGCCCATGAGCGAGCCTCACGTCCATTCCTCCTTCTATCGCTTCGTGGCGCTGGCCGAGCCGGAGGCGGTGGCCACGCGGCTGCGCGAGCTGAGCGGGCCCGAGACCGGCATCGGCGGCAACATCCTGGTCGCCGCTGAGGGCATCAGCGGCGCGATCGCCGCGCCGGCTGCCGCCCTGGCGACGTTTGAGCACGCGCTGCAGCAGGACCCGTTGTTTGGCGGTGCTTTCGTGGGCATGGCCTTCAAGCACAGCGCCTGCACCACGCGGCCTTTCACCTTGATCAAGGTCCATTGCAAGCCCGAGATCGTGGCTTTCGGCGTGCCCGGGGTCAGCGGCCTGCCCGACCCGGATATGCCGGATACGCATGTCTCGCCTCAGCGCTGGCGCGAGCTGATCAGCGAGCCCGATGTGCTGGTGCTGGACAACCGCAACAGCTTTGAGTACCGGCTGGGCCGCTTCAAGAACGCGGTCGATCCCGAGGTCGCGCATTTCCGCGATTTCCCGGCCTATGTGGCCGCCCATGCCGAGGCCTGGAAGGCCGAGGGCAAGCGCATCGCCATGTACTGCACCGGCGGCATCCGCTGCGAGAAGACCAGCGCCTGGATGCAGAGCCAGGGCCTGGAGGTCTACCAGCTCGACGGCGGCATCGTCAGCTATTTCGAGCAGATGCCCGATGCCGCGGCCGACTGGCAGGGCGAGTGCTTTGTCTTCGACAAGCGCATGGCCATCGACACGTGCTTGCAGGAAACCTCCACCACGGCCGAGCAGGTCTATGGCGATGATCCGAAAGAAGCCTGGCGCCTGGCGCGTGCGCGCCGGCTCGATCCCAGCGGCTGAGCCGCCGCCGCGGAGGCCGCACGCCGGCCGCAATTCCCCGTCAGTTTCACCGTCTATTTCGCCGCTATCCCTGGCCGCGGCTTTCCGCCATACTGGCCCACGCCACCCCCGTCTGGTCGCTCGATGCAGCCGGGCCGGTGTCTCAGGGAGACAAGACGATGAACAAGCTCGCCATCTTCAAGCAAATGGGCATCGGCTTCGGCCTGGTTCTGGCCGTGCTGGCGCTGAGTCTCTTGTTCAGTGCCTACCAGCAGCGCGAGCTGGCGGCCCTGACGCGTTTGCAGTACCAGCACCCTTTCGCCGTCAGCGGCGCCGTGCTGCGCGCCGAGCAGGGCATGATCAATTTGCGCCGCCTGCTCAGCGACATCGCCCTGGCCGAGGACATGGACGAGATCAAGCTGCTGGTGCCGCAGCTGGCCGTCAACGACAAACAGGTCGAGCAAGACCTGGCCCTGGCGCAGGAGCGCTACCTCGGCGATGACCGTGAGTTCCAGGCCTTGCTGGCCGGTTACCGCGCCTGGAAGCCGGTCTGGGCTGAGATCATCGAGCTCAAGACCCAGGGCAATTCCTTCGGTGCCGCCAGCCTGGTGCGCACCAAATGCACCCAGATGTTCGACGCCTTGCGCGCGCAGCGCCAGAAGGTGGATGACGCAGCCACGGCCAATGCCCAGGCCTTTCAGGCCGATGCCGAGGCGGCCAGCGTGCATGCGATGAGCGTGACCGGCGTGCTCGGTGTCTGCGCGCTGGGCTTGGGCAGTTTCGCCGCGGTCTACATCACCCGCTTGCTGACCCGGCCCATGGCCGAGGCGGTGCGCCTGGCCCGCGCCGTGGCGGCCGGTGACCTGACCGTGCACATCGCTTCCGAGGGGCACAACGAGACCGCCCAGCTGCTGCGCGCCCTGGCCGATATGCAGGAGGGCCTGAGCCAGGTGGTGACCGATGTGCGCAAAGGCTCGGAGCGTGTGGCCGAGGCCAGCACCGAGATCGCGCAGGGCAATCTCGACCTGTCCAACCGCACCGAGCAGCAGGCCTCGGCCCTGCAGGAAACCGCGGCCTCGATGGAGCAGCTGGGCAGCACGGTGCGCCACACCGCCGACCATGCGCGCGAAGCCAACCAGCTGGCCCAGACCGCCTCCGAGGTGGCCGGCCGCGGCGGCGAGGAGGTGGGCCGGGTGGTGGCCACCATGCGCGAGATCAACGACAGCTCCAAGCGCATCTCCGAGATCATCGGCGTGATCGACGGCATTGCGTTTCAGACCAACATCCTGGCCCTCAATGCCGCGGTGGAAGCCGCCCGGGCCGGCGAGCAGGGGCGGGGCTTCGCCGTGGTGGCCAGCGAGGTGCGCAGCCTGGCGCAGCGCTCGGCCGAGGCCGCCAAGGAGATCAAGAACCTGATCTCGGACAGCGTCTCGCGCGTCGAACAGGGCAGCGAGTTGGTGGACCAGGCCGGCCAGACCATGAGCGAGATCGTCGGCGCCATCCACCGGGTTTCGGGCATCGTCAGCGAGATCAGCACCGCCGCCAGCCAGCAAAGCGCGGGCGTCAGCCAGATCAGCGCGGCGGTGTCCACCATGGACCATGCCACGCAGCAAAACTCGGCCCTGGTCGAGGAAAGTGCCGCCGCGGCCGACAGCCTGCGCCTGCAGGCGCAGCGCCTGGTGGAGGCGGTGGCGGTGTTCCGGCTCGATGACTGAGCGGCCTGCGCCCGGCAGGACGCGGGGCGAGCCGGAGGGCCGCCCCGGCTTGTCAGCCGAGACCCCGCAGATTTACACCCAGCGGCGGCAGGCGGCAGCGGGCCTGGCCTGATAATTGGCGCCGGTCGATTTCCGGCCCCTCTTTCGCGCCTGCCTGTTCCCTGCCCGCTCCCAGCCCATGTCCAATCTGATCGTCCACGGCGGCACGCCTCTTGCCGGCCGCATGGTTCCCTCGGCCAACAAGAACGCCGTCTTGCCCATCCTCTGCGCGACCCTGCTGACGCGCGAGCCGGTGCGCCTGCACGGCGTGCCGGACATCACGGACGTGAAGAAAATCCTCGAGGTCTTCCGCAGCCTCGGCAGCTCGGTCGAGATGGACGCCAAGACCCGGGTGCTGGACCTGCACCACCGCGACACCCACTTCGATGCCGCGCGCGATCGCCTGCCCGAGGAAATGCGCAGCTCCATCATGCTGGTGCCGGGCCTGCTGGCGCGCTTCTGCTCGGCCCGCATCGAGGACGATGTGACCGGCTGCACTCTGGGCGTGCGCGAGATCGACCCCCATGTCGAGGTGTTCCAGCGTTTCGGCGCCAGCGTCGAGCGCCAGCCCGATGGCCTGGTCCTGGCCGTGCCGGCCCGCCTGCAGGCCAATGACCACTGGACCGACTACGCCTCGGTCACCACCACCGAGAACTTCGTGCTCTGCGCCGCCCTGGCCCAGGGCCGCTCGACGCTGATGAACGCCGCTTCCGAGCCGCATGTGCAGGAGTTCTGTGCCTTTCTGAAGATGCTGGGCGCGCAGATCGAGGGCCTGGGCACCTCGCGCCTGACCATTCACGGCGTCGAGCGCCTGGGCGGCGGCGAGTTCACCTTCGCCGAGGATTTCCACGAGATCGTCACCTTCCTGGCCTTGGGCGCCATCACCGGCGGCCGCGTCGAGGTGAAGAACTCCACTCCCGAGCAGTTCCCGCTGATCGACCGCACCTTTGCCAAGTTCGGCGTGCAGATCGTGCACGAGAACGGCTGGTCGCGCGCCGAGACGCAAGGCCCGCTCAAGGTCAAGGAACCCTTCACCCGCAACATCCTGCAAAAGGTCGAGGCCGCGCCCTGGCCCTACCTGCCGGTGGACCTGCTGCCCATCTTCGTGGCCCTGGGCATCAAGGCCGAAGGCAGCGTGATGTTCTGGAACAAGATCTACGACGGCGCCATGGGCTGGACCTCGGAGCTGAGCAAGTTCGGCGGCCACGCCTTCCTGTCCGACCCGCACCGCATGGTCACCTTCGGCGGCAAGCCCCTGCACCCGGCCGAGGTCGAGAGCCCCTACATCATCCGCGTGGCCATTGCCCTGCTGATGGTGGCGGCCAGCATCTCGGGCAAATCGGTGATCCGCAATGCCACGCCGATCCGCCGCGCCCACCCGCAGTTCGTGGAGAACATCTGCTCCCTGGGCGCCCGCATCGAGTGGGTCGAGGGCGAGTGAAACCCGGGCTCCAGAGCGGCCGGCGCTGGCGCCGGTGGTGCTTGAGCGCTTGGCTTTGCCTGGGCCCGATGTGGGCGAGCGCGCAGACGGTGACCACCGATCCGGGCCCCGAGCCCGGCGTGATCCGCTGGATGGTGCGCGATGTGCCGCCCCATTTCACCTACCCCGGAGGCAAGCCGCCGCAGCGCGCGTCTGAGCTGGTGGGCCATGGCGAGATCGATGGCTTTTTGCGCCTGCTGATCCAGCAGCTGCCGCAGTACCGGCATGAGTTCCTCGACGCCGGCTTCCCGCGCTTCGAAGCCCTGGTGCGCCAGGGCCAGACCCTGTGCTCGCCCCTGCATGTCAGCACGCCCGAGCGTCTGGGCTGGCTTTACTTCACCCATGTGCACCCGCCCCTGGTGTCGCGCCAGCTGGCGGTGATCGCGCGGCGCGAGCTGGCGCCGCGCTTCGAGCGTTTCGAGCGCGCCGGCCGCCAGGTGCCGCTGGCCGAGCTGCTGCAAAGCGATCTGGTCGGCCTCTTGCCGCGCGACCGTGCTTTTGGTCCCAAGATCGATGCCGCCCTGCAGGCCGCCGGCAGCAAGGCGCCCAAGTCGGTGGTGGCCGGCCGGCATATGCATCTGCTGGCCATGCTTCTGGCCCAGCGCATGGACTACACCCTCGACTACCCCAGCGCAGCCGATGAATACCTGAAAAGCCAGGGCTTGCCGAGCACCGAGCTGATCAAGCTGCCGGTGCAGGAGGGCATCAGCACCCAGCTGGCCACCTACGCCTGCAGCCGCACGCCCGAAGGGCGCAAGCAGATCGAGGCCATCGACCAGGCGGTGCGCAAGATGGCGGCCGACCCGCAGCGCGAGGCCTGGATCCAGTCCTGGCGCGGCAGCAGCCTGGATGAGAGCGACCGCCAGCGCCTCAAGCGCTACCTCGACGAACGCGCCCGCAGCGGGCCGCAGATCGACTGAGGCAAGCCCGCCATGAGCCGCCCGCCCAAGCTGGCCCTGCCTTTGCGCGATGGCGTCGGGGCCAGCGTGCTGGCCTGCCCGGCCGGGCGCTGGCCGAGTTTGCTTGATTACCTGGTGGAGCGACTGCCGCGCCTGAGCCGCGCCGAGTGGTGTGATCGCTTTGCCCAGGGCCTGGTGCTGGACGAGCGGGGTCAGGTCTTGCCGCTGGACGCGCCCTACCGGCCGGCCACCCGCATCTACTACTGGCGCCAGCTGGAGCGCGAGCCCGAGGTGCCCTTCGAGGCGCAGATCCTGTTCCAGGATGAGTTGCTGCTGGTGGCCGACAAGCCGCATTTCCTGCCGGTGCTGCCCAGCGGCCGCTTTGTGCAGCAGACCTTGCTGACCCGGCTGCGCCGCGCCACCGGCCTGGCCGATCTCAGCCCCATC
>JAIXSD010000030.1 GCA_027484885.1 Rubrivivax sp. | reverse complement strand
GATCAGCGCAGCTCGTTGAGCATGGCTTGCGCCTTGTCGCGCAGCGCACCGCTGGTCTTGGAGATCAGCTCGGTCAGCACTTCGCGCGCACCTTCCGTGTCACCGATCTGGCGGAACTCATCGGCCAGTTCCAGCTGACGCAGCAGCGGATCACCGTCGTCCAGGCCGAGGTCGGCGATGTCCGGCACCACCGGCAGCGCGGCCGGCTCGGGCACCTGATTCATCAGCGCATCGAACTCCGCGGCCAGATCGGCACCCGAGGTCGATTCAGGCGCCGGAATCGGTGCGGCCGGCGCGGCAGGCGAGGCCGGCAGGTCCAGATCGATGGACGAGAGGTCAAAGTCCAGGGCGCCGTTGACGCTGTCTGGCGCCACGGTGGCCGGGCGATCGTCGCTCGGGTCATCCAGATCGAACTCCAGATCAGCACCGCCCGCTTGCGTCGGCGTGGCCGGCGGCGAGAGGTCGAAGTCCATGGCCATGGGCGCCTGGTCCACGGTGGTGGGCAGGGCTTGCGTGGCTTCCATCGAGATCGGCGACGGTGCGGGCGCCGGCGAATCCAGATCCAGATCGAGGTCCAGATCGAACACGCTGGTCGGGCCGGTGTCGGGCGCGTTGCGGCCCAGCGGTTCGGTGGCCAGATGGCCAGCCGTCACGGTGTGCGGCAAGGTGCTGGCATCCATGGGCTCGGGATGCACTTCGCGGCCGCTGGCCGGCAGGCTCGGTGCGCCACCGGGCTGGTAGAGCGGATTCTCCGGGTCGATTTGACGGCCCAGCTCCTGCGCCTTGGCCCAGTCGTCGCCACGACCCTGGGTTTCGGCGTACAGCTGGATGGCCAGCTGCTCGAAGCCCTTGATGTCGCGGCGCTTGGCATACACCTCGAGCAGCTTGAGGCGGATGGCCATGCGCTCCGGATTGGCGCGCAGGGCTTCCTTGAGGATTTCCTCGGCCTGCAGGTCGCGGCCGTAGGCCAGGTAGACGTCGGCTTCGGCCACCGGGTCCACGTCGCCGATGGCATCCAGCTGGCTCAGCGAGTAATTCATCGACGAGGCACCGTTGGCCGCGTCGCGGGTGTCCACGCGCTGGCCGCCTGTGGCGCCGAAGAAGGAATCCGGCTGCAGACGGCTTTCCTGGAAGCCGGTGTCGGACTTGGCCTGGGCCTTGCGGTTGCGGAAGCGGTAGAAACCAAAACCACCGGCCGCAGCGACCAGCAGGGCCGACAGCGGCAGCAGCGGGTTGTCCAGCAAATGGTCGAGCAGGCTGGGCTCGGCGACCTCGGCAGCCGGGGCCGGCGGCAGGGCCGCGCTGGCGGGCTTGGATGCCGCCGGCGCCACCGTGCTGGGCAGGGGTTTGGAAGCCACCGGCGCGGGCGCCGAGGCCACCAGGGTCGGGGCTGGGGCCGGCGCAGGCGGCGTCACCACCGGGGCCGGCACGGGCGCGGCCACCACCGGCGCCGGGGCCGGAGCAGGTGCAGCCACCGGCGCAGGAGCAGGGGCCGGTGTGGCGGCAGGCTTGGCCGCGCTGGAGAGCTTCTTCAGCTCTTCCACATTGCGGGTCAGCTCGGCCACGCGGGCGGCGGAGTCTTTCTTCTCGGTGTCCTTGGACACGGCCGCGGTCTTGCCGTCGGCGGCCTTGCTAAGGGTCAGCTTGTCCGGCGTGGGTGCGGCGGCTTGCTTGCGGTCGTCCACGGCGGCCTGCACGCGGCCCTTGGCCTGGCGGTCGCTCTCGTCTTGCTTGATCGTCGGCGCGGCGCCGCTGAGGCGCTGGCGATAGGCATTGAAATCGGCGCTCTGGGCGCGGATCACCTGGCGGGCCTCGGCCGTACTGACCGAACCCAGGCTCTCGGCCGAAGGCACTTGCAGCACGCTGCCGGCCTTCAGGCGGTTCATATTGCCGTTGATGAAGGCGTCTTCGTTGTTGCGGTAGAGGCCGACCAGCATCTGGTCCAACGAGATGCCCGCGGGCTGGGTCTTGCCGGCGATGCGCGACAGGCTGTCACCGGGCTTGACCACATACTCAGACGCAGCCGGTGCAGCGACACGAGGCGCGGGCGCCGGTGCAGGGACAGGAGCCGGGCGAGGCGCAGGCGCCTCCGCACGCGGCCGGGTCGCCTCAGCTACAGCGGGCGCCGGCGCTTGTGGGCGCGGGCGGCTGGCCGCGGCTGGCAGGGGCGTGGCCTCCGAGGCCGGCGAAGAAATCACCGGCGCTGCCGCCACGGCGGGCGCAGCGCTGCCGGGCTTGGGATTGGCCGGCGGATCGAACAGCAAGGTGTATTCGCGCACCAGTCGGCCACTGGCCCAGGTCAGCTCCAGGATCACATCGACAAAAGGCTCTTGCACGGCGCGATCGCTGCTGACGCGCAGCACATTGCGGCCGTCACGGCGCACCACCTGCACTTGCGTGCCGGTGAGCACGGCGTTGTACTCGACGCCGGTGGCGCGGTAAGACTCGGGCGGCGCCACGCGCACTTTGAGGGTGCCGGCCTCTTCGGCACTGATGCTGGTGATGTCAATTTCGGCCTTGAGCGTCTCGCCCAGCGCCGATTGCACGGTCAGCTTGCCCAGACCCAGGCCCCATGCTCCGCTGCTCGCGGCGGCCAACATGGCGGCGGCCACATGCGTCAGGGAAAAACGGCCCCATGTGCGGCCCAGTGCGCTACCCACGGCGCTTTTATGTAGTTTCAAGGCATCCCCCAAAGCAACAAGGCGGGCACCAAGGGGTGTCCGCCTGTTTCGACGATCACGATTCTCCGCACAACAGCACTCACGATGCCATCCTCTCGCGCCAAGTCCGCGCCAGGTCCACGGACCGGAAAACTCAACAGCGGCGAGCATATACGCTCACAAGCTCAGGCAATGCCTGAAAAGCACTTTTGCCCCCGCTGAGTTTCGCCCGTCCGCCCCAGCTTGTCGCTTGGGGGCAACGTGAATGCGGGATATCACTGAGCGGGCGCGCTGCGCACCGCGCTCAGCGACACCCCTCCCCTCAACGGTCCAGCAAGATGCGCAGCATGCGGCGCAGCGGTTCGGCCGCGCCCCACAGCAGTTGGTCGCCGATGGTGAAGGCGCCCAGGTACTCGGGACCCATGGCCAACTTGCGCAGGCGGCCCACGGGAATGGTCATGGTGCCGGTCACGGCCACTGGGGTCAGGTCCTTGATCGTGGCTTCACGCGTGTTGGGCACGACCTTCACCCACTCGTTGTCGGCGGCGATCATGGCTTCGATGTCGGCCAGGGGCACGTCCTTCTTCAGCTTGAAGGTCAGAGCCTGGCTGTGGCAGCGCATGGCGCCCACGCGCACACAGAAACCGTCCACGGGAATGGCGCTGGAGCCAAAGCCTTCGCCGATGCCAAGGATCTTGTTGGTCTCGGCCATGCCCTTCCACTCTTCCTTGGATTGGCCGTTGCCCAAGTCCTTGTCGATCCAGGGGATCAGCGAGCCGCCCAGGGGCACGCCGAAGTTGGCGGTCTCGGCGGCACTCAAGGAGCGTTGGGTGGCGATGACCTGGCGGTCGATTTCGAGGATGGCGCTCTTGGGGTCATCCAGCAGGGCTCGCACGGACGCATTCAGCGTGCCGTACTGCGTCAGCAGCTCACGCATGTGCTGGGCACCGCCACCGCTGGCGGCCTGGTAGGTCTGGGTGCTCATCCACTCGACCAGACCGGCCTTGTAGAGCGCGCCCACGCCCATCAGCATGCAGGACACGGTGCAGTTGCCGCCGACCCAGTTCTTGCCGCCCTTGGTCAGGGCATCCTTGATGACGGGCATATTGACCGGGTCCAGGATGATGACGGCGTCGGACTCCATGCGCAGCGTGGACGCTGCATCGATCCAGTGGCCGTTCCAGCCGGCGGCGCGCAGCTTGGGGAAGACTTCGCTGGTGTAGTCGCCGCCCTGGGCGGTGATGATGATCTCGCAGCGCTTGAGCTGCTCGATGTCAAAAGCGTTCTGGAGCTTGGTTTCGTTCTTGGCTTGGGCCGGGGCGGCGCCGCCGGCGTTCGAGGTGCTGAAGAACAGCGGCTCGATCAGGTCAAAGTCTTTTTCCGCGCTCATCCGGTCCATCAGGACCGAACCCACCATGCCGCGCCAGCCTACCAATCCAACAAGTGTCGTCATCGCTGTTACCTCTATCGCCCTAAAAAAGAAAAAAGCCTCTGGACTTCTTCTCCCCCGGCTCGTGTCGCCGGGGGTGTAGGGGCGAGACGAACCGGAGCTGAACTAGCCCTTCATGGTTTTGGTCGTGGTAATCGCTGCAACCACAGCGTCACCCATCTCGCGCGTGCCCACCTTCTGGGTGCCCTCGCTCCAAATGTCGGCGGTGCGCAGACCTTGGGACAACACCGAGCCCACTGCAGCTTCGATACGAGCAGCAGCTTCGGGTTGGTTGAGGGAGAACTTGAGCATCATGGCAACGGACAGGATTGTAGCCAGAGGATTGGCGATTCCCTTGCCGGTGATATCCGGCGCGCTGCCATGGCTGGGCTCGTACAGGCCCTTGTTGTTTTTGTCCAAGGAGGCGGAGGGCAACATGCCGATCGATCCGGTCAGCATGGCCGCCTCGTCCGAGAGGATGTCGCCGAACATATTGCCGGTGACCACCACGTCAAAGCGCTTGGGCGCTTTGACCAGCTGCATGGCAGCGTTGTCCACATACATGTGGTCGAGCTCGACGTCGGGGTACTGGGCGCCGACTTCGGTCATCACATCCTTCCAGAACTGGAAGGTCTCCAGCACATTGGCCTTGTCCACCGAGGTGACGCGCTTGTTGCGCTTGCGGGCGGCCTGGAAAGCGACATGGGCGATGCGCTCGATCTCCGGGCGCGAATAGCGCATGGT
>JAIXSD010000228.1 GCA_027484885.1 Rubrivivax sp. | reverse complement strand
TGTGCTCATGGCGCACTCGACACACGCAAGGTGGGCAGATGCTGAGGCTCAGGCGGCAGTGGCCAGGCAGCCCCAGGGCTTGTACGGCGTGGCCCACCGGCGCTCGCGCCTGGCGCACAAGCGGCATCTCGCCCGCAGCCCAACCAGCCGCAGCTCAGCCAGAATGCCCATTGCCACCTTGATCATCACAAGCCTGCCATGACCTCTTCCGTCTCTTTTCAAGTGCCGGGTGCCCGCCTGCCTGCACGCCTGCAGCGCCACCCGAGCTCCGGGCTGCCGCCGCTGGTGTTTCTGCATGCCGGCGTTTGCGACCACCGGCTCTGGCTGGCGCAGCTCGATGCCTTTGCCCCCGAGCGCACGGTGCTGGCCTATGACCGGCGCGGCTACGGCGGCGTGGAGATCGAACAGGCGACCCCGTTTTCTCACCTGGCCGATTTGTGGGCTGTGATGGACGCCGCAGGCTTGTCTCGCGCCGTGTTGGTGGGCTGCTCCTTGGGCGGACGCTTGGCGCTGGAGGCGGCGCTGGATCGCCCCGAGCGCGTGGCCGGCCTCTTTTTGGTGGCGCCGGCGGTCAACGGTGTCCCGGCACCGGAGCTCAGCGCACAGGAACAGGCCATGGACGCGGCAGCCGATGCCGCCTACGAAGCCGGTGATCTCACGGCAGCCAACGCAGCGCTGGCCGCCCTCTGGCTGGACGGCCCGAGCAGCCCGGCCGAGCGCGTCGGCAGCGCAGCGCGTGCGCTCTTTCTGGACATGGACGATCGCATGCTGCGCGCCACACCGCCGGGCACAAGCATCGAGGCTGAACCCAGCTGGCCACGGCTGGAGCAGATCAGTGCCCCGACCGAGCTGCTCTGGGGCGACCTGGATCTGGGCTATTTCTTCCCCCGCTGCGAGGCGATGGTGGCACGCATCCCCGGGGCCCGTCGCACGGTCATGCCGGGCGTGGCCCACCTGCCCTCGCTGGAGGCGCCCGCGGCTTTCAACACGGCTTTGGCGGCCTTTCTGGCCGGCCTGCACGGTTGAGGCGCGGGGCCCTCTCACCCTTCTTACAATAGCAGCATGGATGTTTCCACCCCCGTGCCGTCTTCAGCGTCTACCCCCTCCCCTGCAGCGCCCTCCCCCGACAGCTCCGCTCCGGCGGCCCCGCGCCGCGCCATCCGCGAACTCCCCGATGAACTGATCAGCCAGATCGCCGCCGGCGAGGTGGTGGAGCGGCCGGCCTCGGTGGTGCGCGAGCTGGTGGACAACGCCCTGGACGCGGGCGCCAGCCAGATTCAGGTCAAGCTGATGGCGGGCGGCGTGCGCGCCATCGTGGTGGAAGACGACGGCCTGGGCATCCCCGCAGAAGAGTTGCCCCTGGCGCTCAAGCGCCATGCCACCAGCAAGATCCGCTCGCTGGACGAGCTGGAGTCGGTGGCCACCATGGGCTTTCGCGGCGAGGCCCTGGCCGCCATCTCCTCAGTGGCCGAGATGTCGGTGGCCAGCCGTTTTGTCGGTGCGGCGCACGCCCACCGGCTCGATGCCCGCTCGGGCGAGCTGGTGCCCGCCGCCCGCTCGCGCGGCACCAGTGTCGAGGTGCGCGAACTCTTCTTCAGCACCCCCGCCCGCCGCAAATTCCTGAAAACCGACGCGACCGAGCTGGCCCATTGCCTGGAATCGGTGCGCCGCCACGCCCTGGCCCGGCCCGATGTCGGCTTCACCGTCTGGCACGAAGGCAAGCTGGTCGAGCAATGGCGCGCCGGCAGCTCGGAAGCGCGCCTGGCCGATGTGCTCGGCGATGAATTCATGGCCGAGAGCCGCCCGGTCTATGCCGAGAACGGCCCGCTGCGCATTTACGGCCGCGCCGGCCTGCCCGAGGCGGCGCGCAGCCGCGCCGACATGCAGTACGTCTACGTCAACGGCCGCTATGTGCGCGACAAGCTGATCGCCCACGGCATCCGCTCCGCCTACGAGGACGTGTTGCACGGCCACCGCCAGCCCTGCTATGTGCTCTTCATCGAGATCGCGCCCGACCGGGTCGATGTCAATGTGCACCCGACCAAGATTGAGGTCCGCTTCCGCGACGGCCGCGAGGTGCACCAGCGTGTGCGCTACGCCGTGCAGGATGCCCTGGCCACCTCGCGCTCGGCTGAAGTCACCACGCTTCCTGCCGCTGATGCCGAGCAAGCGCCCATTCGCACCGCACCGGGCAGCACGCCCGCCTGGTTCCAGCCCGCTCACAACGCCGCCAGCCCTCAGGCTGCCGAGGCCAGCCCGCCGCTGTACGCGGGCACACCCAGCTGGCGCAGCAACAAGCAGGCCTCGCTGGGCTTGGCCGAGGTGGCCACGCTCTACGGCCAGACGGCACCGGCCTTCAGCTACAGCCGCGCCTCTTCGGCCGATGTCAGTGCCGAGTCGGCAAGACCTGACCCTGTTGCCGCAGCACCCGGCCCGGACAGCCCAGCCCTGCGCAACGGCACGCCCCTGCCCGAGCACGACTGGCCCCTGGGTCGGGCGATTGCCCAGATCCAGGGGGTTTATGTGCTGGCCGAGAACGCCCAGGGCCTGGTCATCGTCGACATGCATGCGGCCCACGAGCGCGTGGTGTACGAACGGCTCAAGGCCAGCCTGGGTGCAGCCGCGATTGAATCGCAGCCGCTCTTGATCCCGGTCACCTTCGCCGCCACGGCCCAGGAGATCGCCACGGCCGAAGCGCACGCCGAGGCCCTGCAGCGCCTGGGCCTCGATGTGGCGCCGCTTTCGGCCAAGATGCTGGCGGTGCGCGCCCGCCCGGCTGCCCTGGCCGGCGGTGATGTGGTGGAGCTGGCCCGTGGCGTGCTGGCCGAGCTGGCCCAGTTTGATGCCAGCCATGCCATCGAGCGCGCCCAGCACGAAATCCTTGCCACCATGGCCTGCCACGGCGCGGTGCGGGCCAATCGCCAGCTCAGTCTGGACGAAATGAATGCCTTGTTGCGCGATATGGAACGCACCGAACGCGCCGATCAATGCAATCATGGGCGACCGACCTGGCGCCAGCTCAGCATGCGTGAGCTGGACGCGCTGTTCCTGCGCGGGCGCTGAGCCCCCTCGCTGGCGCCCAGTGC
>JAIXSD010000369.1 GCA_027484885.1 Rubrivivax sp. | reverse complement strand
TCGGGCGGCGTGCGGCGCAGGGCCAGGCGCGGCACGCCTTGCGGCGCGTACTGGTAGGCCAGGCTGTGGTCGCGCCCGGCATAGGCCGATTCCGAGATGCCCCAGGGCAGGCCGGTGCGGGCGCCGAAGGCGCGCTGCTCGGCAATCGCCGCACGGCAGGCGCCGCGCAGGGCGCTGCCGACCGGCTCGTCCAGCATCAGGCTGGGCATCAGGTACTCGAACATCGAGCCCGACCAGGAGCGCAGGCCCGCCGCCAGGCCCGAGGCAAAAAAGGGCCGGCCCAGCGCCGCCCAGTGCCGCACCGGCACATCGCCCTTGGCCATGGCCAGCAGGCTGGTCAGGCGCGACTCCGAGGCCAGCAGGTCGTAGAAGCCGGCGTCCAGCTCCTGCTCGGCCACGCGGAAGCCGATGTGCAGCAGATGGCGCTTGGGGTGGTAGAGAAAACCGAAGTCGGGCTCAGCGGCGAGCGCTTCGCAGCGCTGGGCCAGGGCCAGCAAGCGGGGGCTGGCCGTGGCTGCCTGGCCCTCGGCCTGCGCCTGAATGTCCTCCTGCGCCGAGCGCAGCAGGTTCAGGTGGTCGAGCAGCAGCCAGTTCAGCTGCTCGCGCGGGTCACTGCTGAGTTCAAGCGGCGCCTCATGCGCGCCGGTGGCGTGGGCACGGCGCTGGGCCAGCTCGCCGGCCGCCTGCTCCAGCAACAGCTCGAAGCCCGCCGCATCGGCGCGCGCCTGGGCCAGCGGCGTCGGCAGCTCGATCAGCTCGCGCAGGCGGGGCCAGCTCGGTTCCCGGCCTTCACTCGCCAGCGGCCACAGCGCGCGCAGCGGTTGCAGGCGCAGGCGTGAGTCTTCCAGCGCCGCTTCGGCCGGGCCGCTGGCCCAGGGCGCCAGCGCCAGGCTGCGGCAGGCCTGGGCCACGGCCAGCAGATGGCCGCAGAGATTGCCGCTGTCCACGGTGGAAACATAACGCGGCAGCAGGGCGGCGCCGCTTTCGGTGTCGTACCAGTTCAACCAATGGCCGCGGTGGCGCTCCAGCGCGGCCAGGCTGTCCAGGGTGGCGCTGAGGCGGCGCATCAGCTCCTCGCTGCCGATCCAGCCGAATTGGCGGGCGCAGGCCACGCTCAGCAGGTAGAGGCCGATATTGGTCGGCGAGCTGCGGTGGGCCACCATCTCCTGCGGCAGCAGCTGCAGGTTGTCGGGCGGCAGCTGCCGGTCTTGCGGGCCGACGCAGCGCTCGAAGAAGCGCCAGGTGTCGCGGGCAATGCCGCGCAAATAGCGTTGCTCGGCCCCATCCATGCGCTGCGATCGCCGCCCGGCCTGCAGCCAGCCGGGCCGGCTGGCCCAGGCCAGCCACAACGGGCTGGCGGCCCAGAGCAGGCACAGGCCCAGGGCCAGGCGCGGCGCGGTGGCGGGCGCCAGGCTCAGGCCTGCGGCCAGCAGCAGGCCGGCCACGGTGACGCGGCGGTGCCGCGCCCAGATCGCCGTCCAGTGCGTGCCACTGTGCAGCAGGGCTGCCTGGGCGGCGGCGGCCGTGGTCCATTGCAGCAGCAGGCGGTGGCTGTGACCGCTGCGCCAGAGTGCGCGCACGATGGCGTCCAGGGCCAGGGCGCTTTGCTCCAGCAGCAGGGCCAGCTGCCAGAGGCTGGCCAGCAGGGCCCGGGCCAGCTCGGCCCCGCCTTCGCGCAGGAAATGACCGAGGGCGATGCCGCCTCGGCTGGGCAGCAGGCCGGCCAGGGCGCCCAGCAGCGGCCCGGCCAGATGGGCGGCCAGCACCAGGGCCAGGGCTGCGCCCGGCGCCAGCCAGAGCCCGGCCGGCAGGCCCAGGGCCAGCAGCAAGAGCAGCAGCGAGGCCGGCGCCACCAGGGAGCGGCGCAGGTTGTCGGCCAGCTTCCAGCGGTTCAGCCCACCGAGGCGCAGGGCCTGGCGGCTCCAGCGCTGCGGCATCAGGGCGGGCAGCAGAAACGGCAGCAGCTGCCAGTCACCGCGGATCCAGCGGTGCAGGCGCGAGGCGGCCACCTCGGCATGGAAGGGCGCATCCTCGACCAGGCTGATGTCGCTGACGGCGGCGCAGCGCGCCAGCGCACCTTCCAGCAGGTCGTGGCTCAAGACCTGACCCTCGGGCAGGCGGCCGTTCAGCACGGCCTGCAAGGCCTGCACATGGAGCAGGCCCTTGCCGCTGAAGCTGCCTTCGTCGAACAGGTCCTGGTAGGTCTCGGAACTGGCCGAGCCGTAGGGGTCGATGCCGCACTGGCCGGCAAACAGCCAGTGGTAGGGCGTGAAATCACTGCGCGCCGGCAAGGGCGTGACCACGCGCGGCTGCAGGATGGCATAGCCGGCCAGCACGCGGCGCGGCTGCTCGGGCGCGGCGCCGGCCTCGCTCAGGCGCGGCTCGTTACGCGGGTGGGCGGCCACGCCGACCAGCTCGCGCAGGCGGCCGGGCGGCATCTGGGTGTCGCTGTCCAGGGTCAGCAGGTGGTGGATGCCCGGCGCCGGCTGCGAGAGCCGGCCCAGCTCGACAAAGGGCGACAGCGACTCACTCGGGCAGGCCAGGTGCTCGACCAGTTGCTCCAGCTTGCCGCGCTTGCGTTCCCAGCCCATCCAGCGCTGCTCGCTGTCGCTGAAGCGGCGCGGGCGGTGCAGCAGCAGAAAGCGCGCCGGCGCCTCGGGCGCCACCGGGGCGGCGCGGTTGAGCGCGCCGAGGGCGGCCACGGCGGCGCTGAGCAGGGCTTCGTCGCCCTCGCTGCTGGCCTGGTCGGCATCGGCCCAATCACTGAGCAGGGCGAACTGCGCCTGCGGCTCGGGATTGGCCAGCTGGTGCAGGTGCAGGCGGTGGGCCAGCGCGGCGATGGTGGACACATCGCTGAGCAGCACCGGCATCACCACCAGCACACGCTGGGCCGGTGGAATGCCGTCGGCCAGAGCCAGGCGGGGCAACTCGGCCGGGCGCAGCGATTCGCTGAGGAGGCGGTTCATCAAGGCCAGGCAGGCCTCGGAGGCTGGCAGCAGCATCAGGGCCGCACAGGCCAGCAGGGCCGGCCAGGGCGCGGCCGCCAGCGAGGGCTCCAGCCACCAGAACATGGCCAGAACGGCGGATGTGGCCAGGCCCAGGCTGCCAAGGTAGAGCGGCAGGGCGCGGCGGCGCAGCACAGCGCGCAAGGCCAGGCCGGGCGATTCGTGCAGGCCCAAGGCCTGCAGCAGGGCCGGCCGGCCTTCGCCTTGCAGCCAGTGTCCGCAGGTCTGGGTGTGGGCCGCCGGGACATCGACACCGGCGCGTGGGCAGCGCATCACATCGAGCAGCAGCTGGGCCACGCCCAGTTCGCTGCGGCCGCAGCGGCGTGCCAGCGCTTCGATGGCATGCAGGGTCTGGTCGCGGGTGCGGCTGTGCTCGGCGGCAAAGCTCTCGCAGCCCAGCAACAGCTGCATCAGCGGGCTGCTGCGGGCGATGATTTCGGGCCAATCGGCCTC
>JAIXSD010000160.1 GCA_027484885.1 Rubrivivax sp. | reverse complement strand
ACCCGCTGCAGCGTTTGGTGATGGTGCACCGCGTGGACACCGAGGCGGGCAGCCGCCGATTCACGCCGCGCGATCTGGTGCAGGTGATCCGGCTGATGCATGCGGCGCGGAAGGCGCCATCGCCACCGCCAGCGGCCGCGGCCTCGCGCTAGTGCGGGAGCCGGCTCAGGGCAGCTTGAAGGCGTCCACCGCGCGGGCCAGTTGCTCGGCCTGCTGGCGCATGCCGCTGGAGGCGGCGGCGGTTTCCTCGACCAGGGCGGCGTTCTGCTGCGTCATCTGGTCCAGCTCGTGGATGGCCTTGCCGACTTGCTCGATGCCCAGGGCCTGTTCGCGTGCACCGCTGGAGATGCCTTGCAGCAGGCTGCCGACCTTGCTGGTGCTTTCGACAATGGCACGCATGGTGGTGCCGGCCTCGCTGACGATGCGGTTGCCCAGCTCCACCCGCTCACCGCTGGCCACGATCAGCTGCTTGATCTCGCGCGCCGCCTCGGCGCTGCGCTGTGCCAGGGCCCGCACCTCGCTGGCCACCACGGCAAAGCCGCGGCCTTGTTCGCCGGCCCGGGCGGCTTCCACGGCGGCGTTCAGGGCCAGGATGTTGGTCTGGAAGGCGATGCTGTCGATCACGCCGATGATCTCGCCGATGCGGCGGCTGGAGTCCTGGATCTCGGACATGGTGCTGACCACCTGCTCGATCACCTGCCCGCCCTGATCGGCCAGCTTGACGTTCTGGCTGGCCACGCCGGCGGCTTGCGAGGAGCCCTCGGTGGTCTGCGTCACGGTGGAGCTGATCTGCTCCATGGCCGAGGCGGTTTCTTCCAGATTGGCGGCCGCCTGCTCGGTGCGCTGGGACAGGTCCATGCTGCCGGTGGCCACTTCCTCGGCCGAGAGCTTGATCTCATCGGCCGCCTCGCGCACCTCGCGCACGGTGCTGCGCAGGGCCAGCTGCATCTCGGCCAGGGCGCCCATCAGCATGGCGGTTTCGTCCTTGCCCTTGGGTATGAGGGTGTCGGTCAGGTCGCCTCCTGCCATGGCGTGCATGCGCTGCATCAGGGTGCGGATGCCCGAGTTCATCACCCGGTAGAAGCAGTAGAAGAAGTACAGGCCCGCGGCCAGCAGGATCAGGGTGACGCTGGTGCCCCAGACCGTGCGCTGCACCAGGCGGTCCTGGCGCGCTTTCAGCAGGCGGTCCAGCTGTGCGGCCACGGCGCGCTGCATCTGGGCCAGATCGCTCAAGCTGGTGCTGGCTTGCTGAACGATCTCGGCCGTCTTGACGCCGCTGACATCGTCTTGCCGCAGCAGGGCCTCGCTGCGTTCGACAAAGGCCACGGCACTGCCCATATGGGCGTCGAGCTTGCTGTTTTTGAGCTCGGGGTTGAACTCCAGGGCATGGGCCAGGTCTTCCGCGATATTGCGCAGGAACTCTTTGTCCAGCGCCACGCGTGCCGCTGCGTCGGCCAGGGTGCTGCTTTTGGGCTCCTTCACATGGCTGACCAGGGCGCCGCGGGTCAGCCCCATGTTTTCCATCAGCTGGGGCAGGCTGACGGCTGACATCAGCATCAGGTAGTAGGTGTCGCCCTCCGGGTCCAGGGCCAGGCCGCTGGCATCGCTCACATGCTTGACCAGCTCGCCCAGTTGCGTGCTGATCTCGACATAGGGCTTGCGCACCTCGGCCGCACTCAGGCCTTGAGGCGATTGGTGGGTGGCGCGCTCATGCGCGGCCATCAGGGGCTTCCAGTGTTCGTCGCCCTTGTCGGCAAAGCTGTCCAGGCGCGGCTTGGCTTCCTTGTGCAGCAGCTCGAAGGCTTTTTTGAACTTGTCTTGCAGGGCCGGCAGGTCGCTGCGCTCGACGCCCTGGGCCTGGTCCACCAGTCCGCGGCGCAGCTGCTGGGTCGCTTCGGTGGCGGGCAGGATGGCCTGGATGGCAGCCAAGCCCGTGCGCTCGGCTTCGGTGGCATCCCAGGTGGCCTTGCGGTCCGAGATCAGCACGCCCAGCGTCATCGCCATGGGCAGGATCAGTAAGACCAGAATCACCGCGGCCTTGGCCGGGAACATCATCTTGCGGAACCAGGTCACACCCGGGCGGGCCCAGGCGGGGGTGCTGGGCACCGATGCGGAAGGCGTAGATGGGCGCATGGCGGCAACTCGTCCGTAGAAAAAAGTGGTGCAGGGGGCGACGAGGCCGCGGGCTGCGGCGCTCGTCAGAAACGATCGAAGGTCAGTCCAGAGCCGTACATCCGCTTTGGCGCTTCATTCCATCGCGCGGCGGTCTGCGCCTCCAGGCGCCTGACCGACCGCTTCGGGGTCGTCCATGCATGGTATTGCAATGGATTGCAAACCACAGTATCGACAGCTGCCGGCGTTTGCTTGAACGCAAGACAAGCCGGAAAAACTACCGATCTCCCGCCTTCCTGACGCGGTGAATGTGGGCTGCCACCCACGCCCAGGGCGGCGCGGCGCCGGGCCAGGGACTGCGCTTCAGCGAGCCTGGGGCTTGCGGTTCACCAGGGCCACGCCCGCCGCCAGGGCCAGCAAGGCCAGGCTCAGGCGCGGGCTGATGGCCTCATCCAGCAGCGCCGCGCCGGCCAGCAGGCCGAACAGGGGCGTGGCCAGGGTGAAGCTGGCCAGGCGGGTGGCCGGGTAGTGGCGGATCATCCAGAACCAGAGCAGGTAGCTGGCAAAGCTGACGATCACCGCCTGGAAGAAGAACAGGCCCGAGAGGCGCAGCGTCCACTCGACCGGCAGCGGCTCGCCGACCCAGAGCGCCGCCAGGCTCAGGCCGAGGCCGGAGATGCCCAGCTGGTAGAGCAGGGTCTTCTCGGCGCTGGCGCTGGACAGGCGGGTTCCGCGTATGGCCAGGGTCGTGCCGCCCCAGAGCAGGGCGGCTAGCACGCCCAGGCTGTCGCCCAGCCATTGCAAGGGTCGGCTTGCTTCCGAGCTGTGAAAGCCTTCGGAGAACGCCCAGGCCACGGCCGCAAAGGCCATCACCAGGCCGGCGATCTGGCGCGGCGCCAGGCGCTCGCTGGCCGAGATGAAGGGCATGCCCAGGGCCACGACAAAGGGGCTCAGGTAGATGAAGACGACCATGCGCGAAGCGCTGGTGTACTGCAGGCCGATGAAGATGCAGGCGAACTCCAGCCCGAACAAGGCACCCGCCAGCAGGCCCCCCCGCAGCGTGCCATCGCGCTGAAACAGGGCGATGCCGCGCCACCAGGCCCACAGGGCCACCAGCCCCGCCGCCACCAGCGAGCGCAGCCCCGCCTGCCACAGCGGCCCCATCTCGCTCATCGCCGCCTTCACCGCCACCTGGTTCAGGCCCCACATGACGCAGCAGATCAGCAGCAGGACGATGGCGCGGGGGTCGAGGTGGCTGTGGCGGGTGGGCATGAAGGGGAACTTTGAAGCAGTGGGCGAGAGGGAGGAGCGAGAGGGCGGCGCGAGTGTGGCTTGCTTCTTTCAGTGCGGCGCCGGTCCGCGAAGCCGTTGCCAGGTGGCCGCCACTGTGCCGCACACGCCGCCTGCCACCGCCCCGCTGAAATGCGAGAACGGCACCACGGCGATGTCCCAGCCGGCCACTTCGCGAAGGGCAGGGCCGGTCCAGGCTTGTTCGAGCCAGAGTTTGGCGATGAGGCCGGCGGCGATGGCCAGGCCGATGTGGCGCTCGCGGCCGGGGCGTAGCAGCAGGGCAACGGTGGCCACGGCCACGCCGGCATGCAGCACGCCCGAGAGGCCGCCGAAATGAAGCAAGGGCCCGGCCGAGGCGGGCTGCAGCAGCAGGCCCCATTGGGTCAGCGGCCAGGCGGCGAACCAGGCCAGGGCCCAGCGCGGGCCGAGGCGGGCGCTCAGGCCCAGGGCGCCCAGCACGGCGCAGCCGGCCAGATTGGCGCCCAGGTGCAGCAGGCTCCAATGCACAAAGGCCGCGCTCCAGGCGCGCCAGGGCTCGCTCACGGCCAGGCCGGGCTGCCAGTCCAGCGCGGCGCTGGAGAGGGCGCCGGCCAGCAAAGCACCGGCGGCCAGCAGGGCGCACAGGCCCAGCCAGGCGCGGGCCTGTGCAAACGCCGAGTTCAAGCGGCCTCGAAGACGGCGCGCCAGAGTGCCCGGATGGCATCGCGCTGGGCGCGCAGGCCCAGCTCGTCCAGGTGGGCCTCGTCAAAGGTGGTGGCCTGCTCGTCGAGGCGGGCGCGGTGCTGGGCCCGGCGCAGCTCGCGGTAGGCATCGGCCGCGGCGCGGCCCACGCCGGCCGGCAGCAGGCCAGCGGCCTCGGCCCGCTGCAACAGGGCGATGACGCCGAGGTTGGGGATCAGCTCGGGGTGGGCGCCCGAATGCGCAAGCACCAGGTATTGCAGCGCGAATTCGGCATCCATCATGCCGCCGGCGCTGTGCTTGAGGTCGTACCAGCCGGCCCTCACCGGCTTGGCCGCACGCACCTTCTCGCGCATGGCTTTCACTTCCTCGCGCAGGGCGGCGTGGTCGCGCGGCGCGGTCAGCACATGGCTGCGCACCGCCTCGAAGCGGGCCGCCAGGCTGGCGTCACCAGCGCAGAAGCGGGCGCGGGTGATGGCCTGGTGCTCCCAGGTCCAGGCAGTGTTGCTGCCGCGGCCGGTCTGGTATTTCTCGAACGAGGCCAGGGAGGTGACCAACATGCCCGAGTTGCCATTGGGCCGCAGGGCGGTGTCGATGTCGAAGAGCTCGCCGGCGGCGGTGCGCACCGTCAGCCAGGTGATGAGCTTGCGCACAAAAGCGCCGTAGACCTCGGGCACCAGGTCTTTGTCGGCCTCGTCTTCGTCGTCGAAGAGGAAGACCACGTCGAGGTCGCCGCCGTAGCCCAGCTCCTTGCCGCCCAGCTTGCCGTAGGCGATGACAGCGAAGCGGGGCTGCGGCCGGTGCGCCTGCTTGAGGCGGGCCCAGGTCCAGTCAATCGTGCATTGCAGCACCGCATCGGCCAGGGCCGAGAGTTCGTCGGCGGCCTGCTCGACCGTGATCTGGCCTTCGATGTCACGCACCAGGGTGCGGAAGACCTCGGCATGGTGGGCGCGACGCAGGGTGTCCAGCAGGGCTTCTTCATGGGCCTCGCCGCTGCGCTCCCAGGCCTCGTGGCGGGCCTGCAAATCGCTGAGGAAGCCGGGGCCGTCGAAGCGCTCGTTGAGCAGGCGGTTGTCGGCCAGCTCGTCGATCACGCCCGGGTGCTGCATCAGGTAGCGCATGGGCCAGCGCGCCAGGCCCAGCAGGCGCAGCAGCCGGGTCTGCACCGAGGGGCGCTCGACCAGCAGGGCCAGGTAGCTCTCGCGCCGCAGCAGCGGCTCCATCCAATCGACAAAGCGCAGGGCGGCGTCCAGGCTGCAGCCCTCATCGCGCACGGCCATGGCGGCGCGGCCGACCAGCTTGGCCAGGCGCAGGCGCGAGTCTTCGCGCAGGTTCTGCACCCGTGGCTGGCTGGCCCAGCGGCGCACAGCCGTGGCCAGCTCGGGCTGCAGCTTGGCCAGGAACTCCTCGGCATCGACCGGCAAGGCCGGGCCGTTGCAGCTGCGGCAGCCCTTGGGGCCGCTGGAGGGGCCAGGGGCCTGGCTGTCGTGCAGCAGGGCGTCGAACTCGTTGGCGACGGTTTCGCGCACCTCGCAGAGCTGCTCCAGCAACTCGCACCCTTCAGGCCGGCAGACCATGCCCAGGCTGTGGGCGATCCAGAGCAGGTCTTCGTCGGCCGAGGGCAGGCAATGGGTTTGCTGGTCGTCCAGGAATTGGATGCGGTGCTCGACCCGGCGCAGGAACTCGTAGCACTCGCTGAGCTTCTCGGCCGTGTCCGGCTTCATCAGGCCCAGGCTGGCCAGGCGGCTCAGGGCCTTGACGGTGGAGCGGGTGCGGATCTCGGGGAAATGCCCGCCGCGCACCACCTGCAGCAGTTGGACGATGAACTCGATCTCGCGGATGCCGCCGCGCGAGAGCTTCACATCGTTGGCCCGCTCGGGCCGGCCCACGGCGCGGCGTTGCGCCTCGTCACGGATCTTGCGGTGCAGTTGCCGCAGGCCTTCGAACACGCCGTAGTCGAGGTAACGGCGGTAGACGAAGGGCGTCACCAGCGAGCGCAGGGCCAGGGCTCGGCCGTTCTGCACCGATTCCAGCGGCGCCACCACCCGGCTCTTGAGCCAGGCGAAGCGTTCCCATTCGCGCCCCTGCACCAGGAAATACTCTTCCAGCATGGCCATGCTGACGGCCGCCGGGCCCGAGTTGCCATTGGGCCGCAGGGCCAGGTCGACGCGGAAGACCTGGCCGTCGTCCGTCACCTCGCCGATCAGGGCGTAGAGCTTTTTGGCGACGCCGGCAAAGTATTCGTGGGCCGAGACCGGGCGCGGGCCGTCGGTCTGGCCTTCGTCCTCGTAGACGTAAATCAGGTCGATGTCGGAGGAGACATTGAGCTCGCGGGCGCCCAGCTTGCCCATGCCCAGCACCCAGAAATCGATCACCTCGCCGGCCTCGTTGCGCGGCGCGCCAGCCACCAGGTCCTGCTCGGCACGGGCGGCGGCCAGTGCCAGGCAGAGGCTGACCTCGGCCAGGTGCGTCATGGCCTCGGTGATCTCGTGCATGGCCGCGCCTTGCTCGATGTCGAACACCGCCAGGCGCTCCAGCACCAGGTGGCGCGCCACCCGCAGGGCGCTGGCCAGGCTGCGGCCCTGGGCCTGCAGCGCCTCGACCAGGGTCTGCATGGCCGCGCGCGAGGGCAGGCCGGCGGGCAGCAGGGGCAGCTCTTTCTCATAACGGCGCCGCACGCGTTGCACAAAGCGGCTGTGTTCGGCGCGGGCGGAAGGCGCTGCCACCAGGTCGGTTTGAGGCTCGGTCATGGGCGGGGAAGGCAGAAAAGAGGCGAAAGAGTGCTGTGCTAGATTCGGCGGAGCCAGGGCAGGCGTTCCGCAGGCGAGAAGGGCTGAAGTATGCAGAAACTTCAAAGCCCGCGGAAAGCAAGCGCTTAAAGTCATGCCGCGCGAGCTGGCGCCCCGCTGGGGCCTGGTGCGTGCGGGCAGCTTTTGCCTGGTTCCCTGCCGACCGCTCGTTCTCAACGCTTTGCCGTACCGCTGAGCCGCCATTCATCTTTTTCATGCCCGAGCTCAGCCGAGACCCCGCTGCCGCCCCCAGCCCCGCCTCAGGCCCCTCCGGCTTGATCGGCTGGCGTCGCCCTTTGCGCTGGTTGCGTCTCGGTGGGCGCTGGCTGCTGGGCCTGCTGCTGCTGGCCTGGGGCCTGGTCTTGCTGGCCTGGTTGGCCCTGCACTGGCTGGTGCTGCCGCGCATCGACGACTGGCGCCCGCAGCTGGAGCAGCGTGCCTCGGCCGCCCTGGGCGTGCCGCTGCGCATCGGCAGCATCACTGTGACCTCGGGCGGCTGGGTGCCGGCGCTGGAGATGCGCGATGTGCGCCTGCTCGACCCGCAAGGCCGCGAGGCCCTGCGCCTGCCGCGGGTGGCCGCCGCCCTGTCGGCCCGCTCGGTGCTGGCCTGGCAGCTGCGCTTCGAGCAGCTGCTGATCGATGCGCCGCAGCTGGAGATCCGCCGCGACCGCCAGGGCCATATCTTTGTGGCCGGCCTCAATGTCGATGCCGCGCCCCAGGTGCAGACAGCCGATATGGCCGAGGCCTGGGCCGACTGGCTGCTCAGCCAGCATGAGTT
>JAIXSD010000463.1 GCA_027484885.1 Rubrivivax sp. | reverse complement strand
TGGGGCTGTGGTCAGGTGGTGGACCTGCATGTCTCCGACCTGCTGAACAACCAGCTGCCCTCGCATTTCGACTACACCAGCTGGTACGACCTGCTGGTGTTTCGTCGCCTGGCCGCCGCACCCGGTCATGAGCATCTGCTGGCCGACCCCGAGCACGGCACCCTGCACAGCACCCATGAGGCGCTCAAGGCCATCGACACCAGCCCGGTGGGCTTTGCCGTCTTCGACCGGGTGCTGCTGACCGTGCACCCGACCGACTGCCTGGTGCGCGACTACTTCGCCAGCAAGATGGGCGCCCTGGCCGAGGGCCGCGATCTGCGCGGCAGCGCCCGTCTGCCCAACAGCCCGGCCGAGCTGATGCTGCGCATGGTCAACCACATGGTGGACAGCTATCTGGAACTGCGCCGCCTGCTGACCCGGCAGATGACGGCGCTGCAGCGCACGCTGATGGACGCCAACAGCCATTTCGAGGACTGGCCCCTGCTGCTCGAATCGCGCGATGCATTGCACCGCCTGGAAGACACCTGCGAGGACCAGCGCAGCGCCATCCAGGAATGGATCGATGTGCTGGACGATTGGCCCTCGGCCGAGGAGCCGGCGGCGCAGCGCGAGCGCGAACTGCTGCGGGTGCGTTCACGCGATGTGCAGGAGCACATCGAGCGGGTGCTGGCCCATGTGCGGCGCATGGAGTCGTCCAGCGAGTCGGCGGTACAGATGCACTTCTCGGCCCTGGGCCACCGCACCAACTCCATCATGCGCACGCTGACGGTGCTGACCGCCATCTTCCTGCCGCTGAACCTGATCACCGGCATCTTCGGCATGAACTTCGATGGCCTGCCCCTGATCCACAAGGCCGCCGGCTTCTGGGTTGCCTTCGGCCTGATGCTGGCCGTTGGCCTGGGCCTGGGCCTGTTCTTCTGGCGCAAGCGCTATCTAGGCACGCGCCACGGCTGAGGCCGTGCTTCAGCGGCCAGCGTAAGGGTCGGCAAAGCCGAGGGCCTGCATCAACTCGCTTTCACGTGCCTCCATGCAGGCGGCCTCTTCGTCTTCCTCGTGGTCATAACCCTGGGCATGCAGGGTGCCGTGCACCAGCATGTGGGCGTAGTGGGCGGCCAGATCGAGGCCAGCCTCTTTCGCCTCGCGCTCCACCACCTCGGCGCAGATGACCAGGTCGGCGGTCACCACGGGCTCGTGGCTGTAGTCGAAGGTCAGCACATTGGTCGCGTAATCCTTGCTGCGGAACTCGCGGTTGAGCTGTTGGCCTTCTTCCGCATCGACGATGCGCACGGTGATCTCGCCCGGCAGCTCCAGGGCGCTGCGGATCCAGCGCGCCACTTTGTGGCGGGGCAACAGCGCCTTGTGGCGCGGGTCGGCGAATTGCAGGGACAGGCTCAGTTCGGGCTGGCTCATGGCACGGCTTTCTTCTTGGTTGCGGGCGCAAGGCTGCGCGCCTCGTAGGCATCGACGATGCGGGCCACCAGCGGGTGGCGCAGCACATCGGCGCTGCTGAAATGGGTCATGGCCACGCCCTCGACGCCGGCCAGCACCTGCTCGGCCTCGACCAGGCCGCTGCGCACGCCCTGGGGCAGGTCGATCTGGCTCGGGTCGCCGGTGACCACGCAGCGGCTGCCAAAGCCGAGGCGGGTCAGGAACATCTTCATCTGCTCGGGCGTGGTGTTCTGCGCTTCGTCGAGGATGACAAAGGCATGGTTGAGCGTGCGGCCGCGCATGAAGGCCAGGGGCGCCACCTCCAGCTGACCTTTCTCAAACGCCTTGCTGACCTTGTCGAAACCCATGAGCTCGTAGAGCGCGTCGTAGAGCGGGCGCAGATAGGGGTCGACCTTTTGCGTCAGGTCGCCGGGCAGAAAACCCAGGCGCTCGCCGGCCTCCACCGCTGGGCGGGTCAGGATGATGCGCTGCACCGTGCTGCGCTCGAGCGCGTCGACGGCACAGGCCACGGCCAGAAAGGTCTTGCCCGTGCCCGCCGGGCCCAGGCCCAGGGTGATGTCCTGGTTCAGGATCTGGTGCAGGTACTCATGCTGGCGCGGCGTGCGGGCGGCCAGATCGGCGCGCCGGGTGCGCAGCACAATCTCGCTGGGCGCGGCCCGGGGCAAGACAGCGGCAGCACTCTTCACCGTGCTGCGCCGGGCCATGCGGGCCGGGCCCAGCTCGGCCACCGCCTCGGCCAGGGCCACATGCATCAGCTCGGGCGCAATCGGCCGGCGGCTGCGCTCGTACAAGGCCAGCAGAAGCTGCAGCGCACGCTCGGCCGCGGCCTTGGGGCCCTCGATGCGCACACGCTCGTTCTGGCGGCCGATGCGCACGGCCAGGGCCAGCTCGATCTGGCGCAGATGTTCATCCAGGCTGCCGCACAAATGGGCCAGACGCTTGTTGTCGACCGGGGCAAACTCGTGGTGAAGAATCACAGGGGCACTTTCTTCTAGGGATTTGGCAACAAGTGCATTGTCGCGCGGGCTTCTTGCACATGGGAGAGACGCCTCTGTCCTGCACAATCGGGCCCCATGCTGAGCCTGTTACAAGAAGAAACGCCCCACCCGCTCGCGGCCGC
>JAIXSD010000662.1 GCA_027484885.1 Rubrivivax sp. | reverse complement strand
GTCAGCGAGCTCAAGCTGGACCGCAGCTTTGTGCGCGATCTGGAAACCGATGCCGATGACCGCGCCCTGGCCAGCGCCGTGCTGGGCATCGGCCGGGCCCTGGGCCTGGCCGTGGTGGCTGAGGGCGTGGAGACAGAAGGGCAGCGCCAGATCCTGATCGAGCTCGGCTGCGAGGAGGCTCAGGGTTATTGCTTCGGCCGGCCCATGCCGCCGGCCGAGCTGCAAGACTGGCTGGTGGCGCGGCGCGGCGCTGAGCTGAGCTGAGCTGAGCAAGCCTGCCCGAGGGTGGTTTCACAACTCCCACTGCGGATGCAGCTGGCGCAGGCGGTTCAAAGCCATGGCCGCCGCCGAGGTGCGGGTCTCGACGCCCAGCTTGGCGAAGATGCGCTCCAGATGCTTTTTCACCGTGGCCGGGCTGGCGCCGAGGATGTCGCCGATGTCGCGGTTGATCTTGCCCTTGACCACCCAGTAGAGCACCTCGGCCTCGCGCGCGGTCAGCCGGAAGTTCAGGCCCATGGCTTCGATCAGGGCCGCGTCGCTGTGCTCGCGCATGACCAGCAGGCATTCATCGCCTTCGTGCAAGGCCTCCAGGCCCGAGGGGTGCAGGGCAAAACTGAGGCGAGAGGCGCCTTGCTCGTGCTGAAAGCGTGGCGGCTCGCCCAAATGCTCAGGGGCTCTGTTCGACTGCCGGGCCAGCCAGTCGCGCACCGGCGCGGGCAGCAGGCCGCCGGGCTCGGCCGGGAAATGGCGCTGCAGCAGCTCGCGCGCCAGCGGTGTCTGCCACATCAGGCGGCCGTCGCTGAGGCGCACGGTGACGCTGGCGTAGCCAAAGGCATCGAGGGCCCGCCGCGTCTGCACGGCGCCCTGCGCTTGCGCGGCGGCGCGCAGATGGACCTGCATGCGCGCCAGCACCTCCTTGGGTTTGATGGGCTTGGTCACATAGTCGGCGCCGCCGGCTTCGAGCGCGGCCACCAAATGCTCGGTCTCGGTCAGGCCGGTCATGAAGATCAGCGGGATGCCGGCCGTGGCCGGTGAGGCCTTGAGCCGGCGCGCCAGCTCAAAACCATCCATGCGGGGCATGACCGCGTCCAGCAGCACGATGTCGGGCTGGGCCTGGCGCGCGCGGGCCAGGGCCGCCTCGCCGCTGGTGGCGACGAAGACGGTGTAGCCCGATTCATCGAGCGCGTCGTGCAAGAGGGCCAGGTTGTCGGGCACATCGTCGACGATCAGCACGCGCTCGCTGCGCGGCCCCTCAGTGCCGCCGAATGTCGGCGTCAGCATGGCGCATCCTCCAGGTTCTGCAGCATGGCTTCGAACTGGAACTGCCGCGCCAGCTCGCGCAGCTGCGCCACACGTGGCTGGCAGTCGGGCTGGTTGGCCTGCATGCGGTCCAGCGCAGCCAGCACGCCGCGGTAGTGGCCCAGCTCCAGGGCCTCGCGCAGGGCCGGCAGATGTTCAGCGGGCAGGGGCGTCTGCTTCGGCGGCAGGGCTTCCGGCGCTTCCGTGGCTTGATCCAACCACTGCAGCGCCAAAGCCTGGCCCAGCCAGTCCAGCAGCTCGGCATGGCGCACCGGCTTGGTGATGAAGTCGGCGGCGCTGATGCCGCCCTCATGCTCCTGGCCCTTCTCGAAGGCATTGGCCGAGACGATGGCCACGCGCGGTGGCAGGGGCAGCTGCAGGGCGCGCAGGCGGCGCAGGGTCTCCCAGCCGTCGATGCCGGGCATGGCCAGGTCCAGCAGGACGGCGTCAGGCCGCAGGCCGCCGCTGACGATCAGGTCCAGCGCATCATGGCCGCTGCTGGCGCTGCGCAGCTCAAAACCCAGCGGCGCCAGCAGCTCGATCAGCAGCTGGCGGTCGGCCTCTTCGTTGTCGACCAGCAGCAGCAGGCGGCGCAGCCCGGCATAGCCCAGACGCGGGCGCGGTGCGCGCGCCGGCGGCAGGGCGTTGTCGGGCAGGGCCGGCAGGAACAGGCGCACGCTGAACACCGAGCCCTGGCCCGGCGTGCTGCGCGCGTTCAGCTCGCCGCCCATCAGCCGGGCCAGCATCTGCGCCATGGTCAGGCCCAGGCCGGCGCCGACGGTGGCGCCGGTGCCGCGGCTGCTGCCGCGGGTGAAGGGCTCGAAGATGCGCGCCAGCTCGGCCGCGTCCAGGCCGGGGCCGCTGTCCTCCACCTCGATCAGGGCCAGCTCGCGGGCATGGCGCACGCGCAGCGTGACCTGACCCCGCGGCGTGAACTTGATGGCGTTGCCGATCAGATTGATCAGGATCTGGCGCAGCCGCCGCTCGTCGCCGCGCACGCAGGCCGGCAGCTCGCCTTGAACCTCAAAGCGGAACTGCAGGCCCTGGGCAGCGGCCTGGGGCTCGAACATCTCGGCCAGCTCGTGCATGCAGTCTTCGAAGCGCAGCGGCGCCAGCTCCAGGCTCAGGCGGCCGGCTTCGATGCGGGCCAGGTCCAGGGTGCCGTCGATCAGGCTCAGCAGGTGTTCGCCGCTGCGCTTGATCACCTGCACGGCCTGACGCCGGCGCGGCGGCAGCTCGTGCGTGTCCTCGGCCATCAGCTGGGCATAGCCGAGGATGCTGTTGAGCGGCGTGCGCAGCTCGTGGCTGATGGCGCTGACGTAGCGGCTCTTGGCCTGGTTGGCGGCCTCGGCCGCGGCTTGCGCGCGCTCGGCCAGCACGCGCGCCGCTTGCAAGGCCTCGTCGGTGCGGCGGTGCGAGGCGATCTCGCGCATCAAGGCCTCGGTCTGGCGATTGGATTCCTCCTGCGCCACCTCGCGGCTCTGATGGGCCAGCACCAGCCACCAGGCGGCAATGCCCAGGCCCAGGCTCAGCAGCACATAGGCTTTGAGGAAGCCGGCGCGCAGGCTGGCCGGCGTTTCGCTGGCCCCCAGGCTTTGCAGCTCCTGGTGGTAGAGCAGGCCGAACAGCGCCGCCAGCAGGGGCAGCAGCACGCCCATCAGCAGCAGGAAGTGGCCTAGGCCTTTGTCCAGCACCGGCCAGAGCGGCCGCGGCAGCAGGCGGCGCAGCGCGCCCGACCATTGGGCTGAGAGGCGGGCCTGGGGCTTGCAGAGATCGCCGCAGCGCGCGTCCAGGCTGCAGCAGAGCGAGCAGATGGCGCCCTGGTAGGCGGGGCATTGGGCCATGTCCGGGCCTTCGTATTCGCGCTCGCAGATGACGCAGCGGCGCGCGCGCAGGGGGCGGCCTTCGTCTTGGTCTTCGCCGAACGGTGCTCGGGCCAGGTAGTAGCGTCCGCGCGTGGCCCAGGCGATCAAGGGCGAGGCGAGCAAGGCCGTGGCCAGGGCGATCAGGGCCGAGAAGGCCTTGGCATCCGGCCCGAACAGGCCCAGGTGGGCGCTGACCGACAGCGCCGAGGCCAGGGCCATGGCGCCCACGCCGACCGGGTTGACGTCGTAGAGGTGGGCGCGCTTGAACTCGATGCCGGGCGGCGACAGGCCCAGGGGCTTGTTGATCACCAGATCGGCCACCACGGCCATGATCCAGGCGATGGCCACATTGCCGTACAGGCCCAGCACGGCGCTCAAGGCTTCGAAGACATTCATCTCCATCAGCAAGAAGGCGATCATGGTGTTGAACACCACCCAGACCACCCGCCCCGGGTGGCTGTGCGTCAGGCGCGAGAAGAAATTGCTCCAGGCCAGCGAGCCGGCATAGGCATTGGTGACATTGATCTTGAGCTGCGACACGATCACGAACAGGGCCGTGGCCGCCACTGCCCAGCCGTAGTGCGGGAACACATATTCGTAGGCGGCCAGGTACATCTGGTTGGGGTCCACCGCGCGTTCGGCCGGCACGGCGTGGCTCAGGGCCAGCCAGGCCAGCAAGGCGCCGCCCAGCATCTTGAGCACGCCCAGCAGCACCCAGCCCGGCCCGCCGACCATCACCGCCGCCCACCAACGCCGCCGCTGGGCCGGCGCGGCATCGGCCGGCAGGGCGGGCATGAAGCGCAGGTAGTCGGCCTGCTCGCCCATCTGCGTGATCAGGGCAATGCCCACGGTCAGCGCCGCACCAAAGTGGCGCAAGTCGAAGCCGGCTGTGCCCGAGAGCGCGCCAGCATGGTGCAGCGCACCGGCAAAGGCCTGCGGCTCTTGCCAGAGCACGGCCGCGAAAGGCAGCAAGAGCAAAACCAGCCAGAGTGGCTGCGTGATCAGCTGCAGGCGGCTGATGACCGACACGCCGTGGGTGACCAGGGGAATCACCACCAGAGCGCAGATCAGGTAGCCCCAGCGCGGCGGGATGTCCAGCGCCAGGTCCAGGGCGTAGGCCATGACGGCCGCTTCCAGCGCAAAGAAGATGAAGGTGAAGCTGGCGTAGATCAGCGAGGTCAGGGTCGAGCCCAGGTAGCCGAAGCCGGCGCCGCGGGTCAGCAGGTCCATGTCCACGCCGTAGCGGGCGGCGTAGATGCTGATGGGCAGGCCGGCCAGAAAGATGATCAGGCCGGTGGCGACGATGGCCCAGGCCGCATTGGCCCAGCCGTACTGCAGCAGCAAGGTGGCGCCCACGGCCTCCAGGATCAGGAAGGAGGCTGCGCCGAAGGCCGTGTTGGCCACCCGAAAGCCCGACCAGCGGCGAAAGCGCTGCGGCGTGAAGCGCAGGGCGTAGTCCTCCAGTGTCTCGCGCGCCACCCAGGCGTTGTAGTCGCGCCGGATTTTGATGACGCGCTGCGGCGCCGGGCCG
>JAIXSD010000614.1 GCA_027484885.1 Rubrivivax sp. | reverse complement strand
TGGCCCACTTCGACGCCCTGACCGGCCTGCCCAACCGCCGCCAGCTGATCTGGCGCGTCGAGCGCGCCATCGAGCAGGCGCGCCGCGGCGGCCATGAGGTCGGCCTGCTGCTGATCGACCTGGACCGCTTCAAGATCATCAACGACACCCTGGGCCATGCCGCCGGCGACGAGCTGCTGATCGAGGTGGGCCGGCGCCTGCGGGCCTGCGTGCGCCATTCCGACCAGGTCATGGAAGGCATGCTGGAGACCATCGGCGGCCGCTCGCACCGCACCCTGGAGGCCGTGGGCCGCCTGGGCGGCGATGAGTTCGTGGCCCTGCTGCCCGAAATTGGCGACGAGCGCGATGCCGAACGCGTGGCCGAGCGCGTGCTCGAGGCCATGCGCGAGCCCATCTTCATCTCGGGCCAGGAGTGCTTCGTCACCGCCAGCGTGGGCATCGCCATCTACCCGCGCGACGGCCTGACCATGGCCGATCTGCTGCGCAATTCCGACGTGGCCATGTACGCGGTCAAGTCGCAGGGCCGCAATGCCGCCGCCCTCTACACCCCGCAGCTGGCCGGCCAGGGCCGCGAGAAGCTGGAGCTGGAAAGCGCCCTGCACAAAGCCCTGGAGCGCGGCGAGATCGTGCTGCACTACCAGCCCAAGATCGATGTGCGCGCCGCCCGCATGGTGGGCGCCGAGGCCTTGATGCGCTGGAAGCGCGGCGACAAGCTGGTTCCGCCCGGCGACTTCATCCCCCTGGCCGAAGAAACCGGCCTGATCGTGCCCTTGTCCGAGTGGGCGCTCAAGGAAGCGGCCCGCCAGGCCAAGGTCTGGCAGCTCAATTTCGGCTTCTCCGATTCGATCGCCGTCAACCTGCCCAGCCGCATGTTCGAGCGCTCCGATCTGGTCGAGCACATCCACCAATGCGTCAGCGCCTACGGCGTGCCGCACCGGGCGATCCAGCTGGAGATCACCGAAAACAACCTGATGAAGGATTTGCAGAACGTCATCCCGGCCCTGCACCGGCTCAACGAAGTGGGCGTGGAGATCTCCATCGACGACTTCGGCACCGGCTACTCCTCGCTGGCCTATCTGACGACGCTGCCCATCTCCGAGGTCAAGATCGACCGCACATTTGTGCGCGATCTGGGCATCACGCCGCAGAGCTCGGCCGTGGTCACCGCCATCATCGCCCTGGCTCGCGCCATGGGCTTGCGCGTGATCGCCGAAGGCGTGGAGACCCTGCGCCAGATGGATGTGCTGCACCGCCTCGGTTGCAGCCTGATGCAAGGCTTTCTGTTCAGCAAACCGCTGCCGCCGGAAGAGATCGAACAATGGCTCGCACAAACCGTGCTGCCCCGCAAAGCGCCCTGGATCGCCCAGGCCCACAGTGATTTCGAGGGCGATCCGGGAGGCAGCCTCGGCAGCCTGAGCGGCGGCCCCTTGCGCCCGAGTGGCGGCAAACTGCTCTAGCGCGCCCCAGCTTCAGCCAGCACAACACCGATGGACGAATCTCGCCGCCCCACGCCTCTGCCCGCCAACTCCGCCCGTAAGCCGGGCGCCACGCCGCCGGCCCAGATCGCCAAGGCGGCGCTGCTGCGCCTGGCCCAGGCCCAGCTGGAGCCAACGCCGGAAAACTACGCTCGCGCCTACGCCATGGAATCTGGTGTCGAAGCCACGCCCGCGGCCCTGCCCGAGCGCGCCCAGGCCCTGCTGGCCAAGCTGCTGAGCATGGGTGTCAGCAACACCCAGGCGCGGCTGGAGCTGCAGGTCTGCGTGCGCGAGTCGCGCTGGGATGAAGCGCTGCGCGAGCTCGAACGCCTGCAGCGCAGCGAGGGCCCCAGCGCCCAGGGCGAGGCCATGGCTCAGACTCTGGAGCGCCTGGTGCGCGGCCTGGAACGCGGCGGCCGGCAATGGACGGTGGCGCGCAAGAAAGACGGCCTGCAGCGCGTGCTGGAAGGCAACCGCAGCGACGGCCAGCGCCTGCTGAAACGCCTGGACCAGCTGGTCAACAGCTGGGACGGCGATGTCGCCGATGCCAGCATCGCCACCTCGGAAGAACCCGGCGGCACCCCGAGCCAGTTTTTTGCCGAAGACGACTTCGCGCCCAGCACCGTGGAGGCGGCCGACAGCGAGCTGCCCGCTGGCACTGAGGGCTCGGCGCCACTGAGTTTCCGCGCGGCCGGCGCCGGCCTGCCCAGCCCCTGGCCGGGCATCGAGACCAGCTTGCACGGCACCGTCCAGCATGCACTGAAAAGCCCCGAGGGCTACGCCGATGAGCTGATGCGTCAGCTCGACGCCGCCCATCTGGACCTGCTGGCAGGCGGCCCCACGCCCGAGAAGGCAGCCCTGATCGAGGCCTTGTGCCAGCGCGCCCGCCATCTGCTGGACCACCGCCAGCACCTGTTCGGCGAGTTGGGCGAACTGTGCCGCGAGTTGAGCGCCAGCCTGGTCGACCTGGCCGAGGACGATTCCTGGGCCAAGGGCCAGTGCGAGGCCATGAACCACACCCTGGAGCAAGGCCTGAGCGGCCGCGGCGTGCGCTCGGTCACCGAGATGCTGGGCGGCACGCGCGAGCGCCAGCGCGCCCTGCGCGAAGAGCGCAGCCGCGCGCGCGATTCGCTGAAGGCGCTGATCCACCAGATGCTGGCCGAACTGGGCGAGCTGGGCCAGCACACCGACCGCTTCCAGAACAGCGTCGGCCGCTATGCCGAGGTGATCGAGAAGGCCGATTCGCTGGAAAGCCTGACCGGCGTGGTGCGCGAGATGGTGGAAGAGAGCCGCAGCGTGCAATCTCTGGTCAAGCAAACCCAGGAGCGCCTGACCCTGGAGCACGACCGCGCCAGCAGCCTCAGTGCCAAGGTGGCCGAGCTGGAGGGCGAGTTGCAGCGCCTCTCCAACGAGGTGCAGACCGACCAGCTGACCCAGATCGCCAACCGCCGCGGCCTGCTGGCCGCCTTTGCCGTCGAACAGGCCAAGGCCGAACGCGAGACCGGCGACAACGCCCTGATCGCCCTGGCCCTGCTGGACATCGACAACTTCAAGAAACTCAACGACACCCTGGGCCATGGCGCCGGCGATGTGGCGCTCAAGTCCCTGGCCGAGCGGGTGTCACAACACCTGCGGCCCGGCGATCTGGTGGCGCGCTACGGCGGCGAGGAATTCGTGCTCATGCTGCCCAGCACGCCGGTGGTGGAGGCGCAGGCCGTGCTGCAGCGCCTGCAGCGCGCCTTGTCGGCCAGCCTTTTCATGCACGAGGGAAAGGATGTGTTCGTCACCTTCTCGGCCGGCGTGACCCTGTACCGGCCGGGCGAAACCCTGGAAGCGGCGCTCGACCGTGCCGATGTGGCGCTGTACGAGGCCAAGCACACCGGCAAGAACCGCGCCTGCGTGGCGCCTTGAGAGTCGCCATCAAAATCCTTCTAGCGTCGTTGGCCCGGCTTGCCGTACTGAGCGTACTGTCTGCACCGGTCCGCCTAGCCAGAACCGCTTCGCTGGCTTTTGCTGGCAACTCTGATGCTCGGAGCGCGCCAAGGCTTCAAAAGCCGAAAGCCAGGCGCAAACCACCCCAGTGCCGCCCCTGCACGGTGATGGGGGCGGAGGCCTCCTTCAGCAGCACGAAACGGCCACCGCCCATATCGCGTCGGTAGGTCTGCAGCAAAAACGGGCGCTGGTTGCGCGCGGAAGCCAGGCCGGTGCGGTCGTTGAAGATGCGGCGGTAGCGGCTGTTGGCACTGTTCCAGGCCAGGTCTCCGGGGCGCTGCGGCTGGCAGTACTTCTTATTGTGCGTGGGCACATAACCGTTGCGATCCACGGCGATGCAAAACACGATCTTGTCGTCGAGCTGCAGCACCGGCTCCTGCACGGCCGGGAACAGGCGGTCGGTCAGCTCGATGAAATCGGTCAGGTGCTGGGCCGGCTCGCTGCCCGGGATGGGGCGGTAGCGCTCATCGAAAAGCTGGGCCATGCTGATCTGCCGGCTGGCCACGGCCTCCTCCAGCAAGGCGCTGATGCGGGCCGCGGCCTGCTGGGCGGCGGCGATGAAGCGGGCGTCCTCGACCTCGACGCCCGAGCCGGCGATCTGCTCGATCAGCTCCTCTGAGAGTTTCAAGAATCGATCGCTGCAGGCGGTGGCCACCTGCAGGCTGCCTCGGGCCTGCTGGATGTCGGCCGCCAACTCGTCGGCCCGGGCCCCCAGCGAGGCACTGATCTGCTCGCTCTGGCGGGCGGCATCGGCGATGTGCAGCACATCCTGCTCCACCGCGGCAAAGGCCTGGTGGATGGCGCTTTGCTGGGCCTGGCCGGCGCTGGCACTGCGCAGCTCGATGCTGAAGCGCTCGATGCGGGCATCGAGGGCGGCCAGTGTGCTCATGATGGCCTTGGACGAACCATCGACCTTGCCGGCCAGGTCCTTGACCGCATCGGCCACCACGCCGAAGCCAAGCCCGGCCTCACCGGCGCGCTTGGCTTCGACCGAGGCATTGAAGGCCACGAGCCGGGTCTGCAGGGCGATCTTGCTGATGTCCGAGGCCGCGTCGGCCACCTCGTGCAGGGTCTGGACGATGCCGCCCACCTCATCGCCCACGCCAGACAAGGCCTGGCGGGCGCGCTGCACGGCCTGCCGGCTTTGCTCGGTGGCCCGGCTGATGCCTTGCTGGGCCTGGCGCACCTGGCCCAACTCACCGGACAGCGCGGCCATGGCCTGGGCCTGGGCATCGACGACTTTTTGCGTGTCATCGAGCACGCCGCGCACCTCGGCCGCATCGCGGCCAACGTGAGAGACTGAACGGGACAAGCTGCCCAGCAGCTGGGTCAGCGCCTGGGTGCTGGGCGCTGCTGCGCCCGCAGGCGATTCATGGAGCGCGACAGGCTCACTCGATCGGGTGATGGATTGGCGCTTGGAGCCAAAGAACATGGCGTCTCCTCCCTAGAGTCGCGGCAAGCCCCGAGGCGGGAGCCTGAGCACCCGAGAGGGTAGCAGCAAGCGAGAGGCGCCGCTGGAATATGAAATTACGGCGCGGATCTGGATGGCCCGAGGCCGACGAAGCTCACCAGTCGCGCAGCTTGACCCGCAGGCGAGCGATGGCCTGGCTGTGCAGCTGGCAGACGCGCGATTCGGTGACCTTGAGCACGACCGCGATCTCCTTGAGGTTCATGTCGTGCTCGTAGTACATGCTCATCATGTACTGCTCGCGCTCGGGCAGGTTCTTGATGGCGGCGACCAGGGCCTCGCGCATGCGGTGGTCCTGCAGCTTCAACATGGGGTTGTTGCTGTGGTCGGCCACATGGCGGTCGAGGAAGTCTTCGTCGCCTTCGTCGCCCGACATGTCTTCCAGATAGACCAGCTGGGTGCCGCGCACCTTGCCGAGCAGGTCCTGGTACTCGGCCAGCGGGATCTTCATCTCGGCGGCGATCTCGCTCTCGACCGGGGCGCGGCCCAACTCTTGTTCGAGCTTGCGCACCGCGCCTTCGATCTCGCGCTGCTGGCGGCGGGTGCCGCGGCTCATCCAGTCGCCGCCGCGCAGCTCGTCGAGCATGGCGCCGCGAATGCGCTGGGTGGCGAAGGTTTCGAACTGCACGCCCTGGCCGACATCAAAGCGCGAGAGCGCATCGGTCAGGCCGATCAGGCCAACCTGGATCAGGTCGTCAATCTCGATATTGGCGGGCAGCTTGGCGATCATCTGGTGGGCCAGACGTCGCACCAGCGGGCTGTATTGCTTGATCAGCGAGGAGTTATCGAGGCGGCCTTTGGCGGTGTACATCATCAGCTCCTGCGTCAATCAAAGAGTGGCTGCCATGGCCGGGCGCCCTGCCCCCATCATGCGCACGGGCGGGCGCAGCGGGCTGGCGTTGACCGAGGCTTCCAGCGCGGCTCCCGGCGGGGCGGCCAGCAGCAGCTCACGGGCCAGATGGCGGATCTCGGGGGAGACCGGCGCCGTCGGCGGTGTCTTGGGGTCCAGGCAGGCCCAGTCGCGCAGCACGGCACCGAGGAAACCATCGGCGCAGGAGCTGATCTGCTGGGCAATGCGGTCAGAGAGGCGCAGCTGCGGCGAGCTGGCCAGCAGCAGGCTGTAGACCATCAGGCCGGCGCGGCTGGCCAGCCACTTCATGCCGGCGTAGGCATGGGTGACGCTCATGCTGTCGGTGTCGGCCAGCAGCACCGGGCGCACTTCGCGCAGGGCCACCACACGGGCCAGCTCGGCCGCGCTGGCGTGCAGCAGCACGACATCGGCGAAAGGGGCGGCGTCGGTCACGGCTTCCAGGAACTGAGCAGCCGAGCCGTTGGCGTTGATATAGCGCATGGGCAGGCCACGCGCGGCCAGATAGGACACATCCTTGGACAGGCTTTCCACGCAGGAGGCCAGGTCCACACTCGCCAGCTCCGAGGGCTTGGGCGAGCTCTCGCCGGCATCAACCACCAGGGTGTGCAGGCCCAGCTCGGCAAAGGCCGCGCACAGGCCCTCCAGCAGCACGCCACCGCCCACCACATGGGGGTTGCTGACGACCGGGATGAAGCGCACCCGCGAGCTGGCGAACAGGCGGCGCAGGCCGTGGGCCTGGTCCTGCGGGGCGTGGGATGAAGCAGAGGTGTGAGCGTCGCGCATGATGAGTGGGGTCTCGTTGGGCTTCAGCATCCGGGCTTAAAACATGCCCATGGCGGCCGGGTGTTGGGAGCCAAGCGCGGGCCCCCCGGCAAAAATCAGGTTCACATCGGCGCTGTCCATGCGCCAGGCGCCGGCGGCGGTGCTGCGCAGGGCGCGCTGCACCAGGGCTTGGGCCGACAGACGGTGCCAGTCTTCCGGCACGCGCTGGCCGTTGGTCACGCCCAGCACGGTGAGCTTGTGGCGGATCAGGGTGTCCAGGGCCGGGGCCAGCTTGACGGCCTCATCGATCTTGGAAAGCACCAGGCCGTGACAATCTTTGGCGCCCCAGGCGTTGACCACGTCTTCGATGGTCTCGCCCTGCTGGGCGGCGTTGACCACCAGGATCTTGCGCACGCTGGGATGGGCCAGCATCTCGAGCAGCTCATGGGTGCGGCTGTCGCGCTGGGCCATGCCGGCCGTGTCGATCAGGACCATCTTCTTGGCCGAGAGCAGCTCCAGCAGGTCTTCCAGCGAAGCGCGGTCGTGGGCGGTGTGCACCGGCACGCCGAGGATGCGGCCGTAGGCACGCAGCTGCTCGTGAGCGCCGACCCGGTAGGCGTCCAGCGTGATCAGGCCCAGATGGGCGGCGCCAAAGCGGGTGGCAAAGGCAGCGGCGATCTTGGCCGTGGTGGTGGTTTTGCCCACGCCGGTGGAGCCGATCAGGGCGAACACGCCGCCCTGCTCTTCCAGCGCCGGGCTGTTTTCATCGGTGTGCAGATTGCGGGACAGCACATTGGCGGCCCACTGGGTTTCATCGGCCGGCTCGCCCTTGGCAGCCTGTGCGCCCTTGAACTCATTGGGGCAGCCTTCCACCAGCTTGCGCACCAGGGCGGGCGAGAAGCCCAGCTCCAGCAGCTTTTGTGTCAGGCGGGCCTGGATGGGCTGGCGCTGCAGCTTCTCCATGAAGGCCAGGGCGCCGAAGCGCTCTTCGATCAGGCCCTTGACCTGACGCAGCTCGTTCATCATGTCCTGCTGGTCGCGGCGGCCACGGCCGGGCAGATCGGGCAAGTCGGCCGTCAGGCCGGTGGCGGGCATGCGGATTTCGTCACGCAGCACCGGTGGCGAAGGCGGCACCGGCACGGCGCGGCGGGCCGGCTGCGCCGCTTGAGCGGGCGCGGGCTGGGATTCCGGGCGGCGCGGCTGCATGGCTTGCAAGGCGGCCTGAGCGCGTTGCTGCCGCACAGCATTGAGCGAGCTGACGCCGGGATGGTCGGCCGCAGCGGCAGGCGCTTCGGTCTGCTGGGCGTAGACGGGATCGGGTGCGCCTTCCAGCTCGGCCTGGCGGCGCTTGAGCACGCGCTCGCGCACATAGTCCTGGAAGGACAAGGTGCTCATGGCCAGGGTCTGGACATCGTCGGCCACCTCACCGCCGAAGCCGCTGGCGGGGTCGTTGTAGCCGAAGCTGGGTTCGCTGCGCTGGCCGGTGCGAGCGGCAAAGCTCTTGGCGGACGGATTGAGCACCGGCGAGGACGCGGCAGCGGGACGCGCCGGCAGGCGGCCCGGCGAGGCCACACGCGGTGCGGTGGCGGCCACGCGCTCGATCTGCGACATGCCCTCCGGCGCCATGGCCAGCACTTCCACACCTTCCGGGCAGGGCTTGTTGGACAGCACGACGGCGTCATCACCAAAGGCCTTGCGGACCAGGGCCATGGCTTCGCGTGATGTGCGGGCGGTGAAGCGTTTCACATTCATGCTGTGCCTCCGATGATGGAACCGATACGGATGGAGTGGGTTTCAGGAATTTCGCTGTGGCCCAGCACCTTGAGGCGCGGCGCAGCGCGGCGCAGCAGGCGGGCCATGGGGGCGCGGATCAGGTCGGGCACCAGCAGGCAGGCGGGCACGCCGCGGTCTTCCTGGGCTTGTGAGGTTTCGGCAGCGCTGCGGGCCAGGGTGTCGGCGACACCGGGGTCCAGGGCAGCGCCGTTGGGGGAATTCAGGGCTTGCGTGACCAGGCGCTCCAGCTCGGGTTCGAGGGCGATCACGTCCAGCTCCTTCACCGGGCCGTAGATCTGTTGAACGATGGCCGGGGCGATGTGGGTGCGGATGCGGCGGGCCAGCTCGGCCGGATCGGAGACTTGGGCGGCGTTCTCGGCGATGGACTCGACGATGGAGCGCATGTCGCGGATGTGCACGCCCTCTTCCAGCAGCAGCTGGAGGACACGTTGCAGATTGGCGATGCCTAGCATTTTGGGAATCACATCTTCGATCAGTTGCGGCGCCTGCTTGGTCAAGTGTTCAACCAGGGCCTGGGTCTCGACTCGGCCCAGCAGCTTGGCCGCGTGAACCTGCATCAAGTGTGAAAGATGGGTGGCCACCACGGTCGAGCAATCAACCACGGTAAATCCGGCCATTTGCGCCATATCTTTTTGCCGGTCGTCGATCCAGACGGCGGGCAGGCCGAAGGCCGGATCGGTGGTCTGGGTGCCGATCAGTTTCTGGGTGGCCTGGCCCGGGTTGATGGCCAGCCACATGCCCGGGAAGGCCTCGGCCTCGCCCACCACGGCGCCGCGCAGGCTCAGGCGGTACTGGCTGGGGCGCAGCTCCAGGTTGTCGCGGATGTGCACGGCCGGCGGCAGGAAGCCCACCTCCTGCGCAAACTTGCGCCGCACGCCCTTGATGCGGCTGAGCAGATCGCCCTCGCGGCTCTTGTCGACCAGGCTGATCAGGCGGTAGCCGACTTCCAGGCCCAGGGTGTCGACCGGGATGAGGTCGTCCCAAGTCGCTTCGCCATTGGGTTCGGCAGCAGCGGCCGCACTTTCCTTGGGCTTGCTCTCGGCGGTTTTTTGCGCCGCCTGGTCGCGGGTGCGCAGCCACCAGGCCAGGTAGCCCAGGGTGCTGGCGATCAGCAGGAAGACCACATGCGGCATGCCCGGGATCAGGCCCAGCATGCCGATCACACCGGCGGTGATGGCCAGGGACTTGGCCGAACCAAACACCTGGCGGCCGATCTGGCTGCCGATGTCTTTCTCGGTGCCGACCCGCGACACCACCATGGCCGCGGCCACCGAGATCAACAGGGCCGGCACCTGGGCCACCAGCGCGTCGCCGACGGCCAGCAGGATGTAGGAATCCGCCGCCTGGCTGGCCGAGAGGCCATGTTGGACGACGCCGATGATGAAACCACCGACGATGTTGATGGCCAGGATCAGCATGCCGGCGACTGCGTCGCCGCGCACGAACTTGCTGGCACCGTCCATGGAGCCGAAGAAATCGGCCTCGTCGCCGAGCTCGGCGCGGCGGCGCTTGGCTTCGGCCTCGTTGATCAGGCCGGCATTCAGGTCGGCGTCCACCGCCATCTGCTTGCCAGGCATGGCATCCAGGGAGAAGCGCGCGCCGACTTCAGCGATCCGCTCGGCACCCTTGGTGACCACGATGAAGTTGATCACCACCAGGATGGCGAAGACGATCAAACCGACCGCGAAGTTGCCGCCGATCAGGAAATGGCCGAAGGCCTCGATCACCTTGCCGGCCGCGCCGGTGCCGGTGTGGCCTTCCATCAGCACCACGCGGGTGGAGGCCACGTTCAGCGACAGGCGCAGCAAGGTGGTCAGCAGCAGCACGGTCGGGAAAGCCGCAAAGTCCAGCGGCTTGACCATATTGGCCGCCACCATCATCACCATCACCGCCATGGCGATGTTGAAAGTGAACATCAGGTCGAGCGCGAAGGGCGGCAGCGGCAGCACCATCATGCCCAGCACCAGGATCACCGCCACCGGCGCGCCCAGCGCGCTCAGCACGGCGGCGCGCGGGCCCAGCAGGGCTTGCAGATTGGCGATCAGCGGGTTCATTCTTCGTCATCCTCCAAACCGTCGAGATCGGTCGCGCTGCGGAAATGGGGTTTGTTGTGCGGGTCCAGCTCCGGCGGCACCTGCGGGGTCGGTTGCTCGGGCGTCTGGCCACGGCCGGCCATGGCGGCACGCAGCTGGTAGATGTAGGCCAGCACCTGGGCGACCGCGCCGAACAGGGCGGCCGGAATCTCACGGTCCACCTCGGCATGGGCGTACAGGGCCCGTGCCAGCACCGGCGACTGCAGCACCGGCACTTTGGAATCCTTGGCCAGATCACGGATCTTCATGGCCAGCAGGTCGGCGCCCTTGGCCACCACCTTGGGTGCGGCCATGCTGGCCTCGTCGTACTTGAGCGCGACGGCGTAGTGGGTCGGGTTCATCACCACCAAGTCGGCGGTGGGCACGGCGGCCAGCATGCGGCGCTTGGCCATCTCGCGCATCTTGGCCCGCATGCGGGCCTTGATTTCCATATTGCCTTCGACCTCTTTCATTTCCTGCTTGGCTTCTTCGCGCGTCATGCGAATGCGGCGCAGGTAAAGCTG
>JAIXSD010000017.1 GCA_027484885.1 Rubrivivax sp. | reverse complement strand
TCATCGGCCGGCGTGGGCAAGACCTTTGCCATGCTGCAGGCGGCCCGCAAGCTGATGGCCGAGGGGCGCGATGTGCTGGCCGGCGTGGTGGTCACCCACGGCCGCAGTGAGACCCAGGCCTTGCTCGATGGCCTGCCCCAGCTGCCGCTGCGCGAGCTGGAGTACCGCGGCAGATCGCTGCCCGAGTTCGATCTGGACGGCGTGCTGGCGCGTCGGCCCTCCCTGGTGCTGGTGGACGAGCTGGCGCACAGCAATGCCCCTGGCTCCCGCCACCCCAAGCGCTGGCAAGATGTGGAGGAGCTGCTGGCGCAGGGCATCGACGTCTACTCCACGCTCAATGTCCAGCACCTGGAGAGCCTCAACGATGTGGTGGGTGGCATCACTGGGGTGCGCGTGCAGGAGACCCTGCCCGATACCTTCTTCGATCGCGCCGACGAGGTGGTGATGGTGGACACCCCAGCTGACGAGCTGCTCGCACGGCTCGCAGCGGGAAAAGTCTATATGGGCCCGCAAGCGCAGCGGGCCGCGCAGAACTTCTTTCGCAAGGGCAATTTGATGGCCTTGCGCGAGCTGGCCTTGCGCCGCACCGCCGACCGGGTGGAAGACGATGTGCAGGCCTGGCGCAGCAATGAGCGCGTGGCCCAGGTCTGGAAGACCGAGGCCGCCATTCTCTGCGCCATCGGCCCCAGCGCCGCGGCTGAGAGCGTCTTGCGCAGCGCCGCTCAGCTGGCCCAGCAGCTCAATGTCTCCTGGCATGCGGTCTATGTAGAAACGCCGGCCTTGCAGCGCCTGCCCGATGCGCAGCGCGACCGCATCCTGCGTACCGTGCGCCTGGCCCATGAGCTGGGCGCGCAAACGGCGGTGCTGCCGGCGCAAGAACTGGCCCCGGCCCTGCTGGCCTATGCCCGCGAGCACAACCTGTCCAAGCTGGTGCTGGGCCGCAGCGCAGCGCAGCCGGCCTGGCGGCGCTGGTGGGCCGAAGCACCGCTGCAGCAGCGCCTAGCCGAAGGGGCGCCCGAGCTGGATGTGATCACCGTGGCAGCAGCGCCTTTGCAGCCGGCGCGGCGCAGCAGCCTGATCACCGCGGATCAGCAGCAGGCCCAGGAGCGCGAACAGCAGTGGCAGCGCCATGTCAGTCGTTACGGCCTGACCGCCTTGGCCTGCGGCGCCACCGCCTTGATCAGCTGGCCTTTGCAAGCCATCCTGGCCCAGCCCAATATCGTCATGCTCTTCCTGCTGAGCGTGGTCGGCGTGGCCCTGCGCCTGGGCCGCGGGCCGGCGGCCTTGGCCAGCGTGCTGAGCGTGGGGCTGTTCGATTTCTTCTTCGTCCAGCCGCGGCTCAGCTTCGCCGTTTCAGACGTGCAGTACCTGCTGACTTTCGCCGTCATGCTGGCCGTGGGCCTGATCACCGGCCAGCTGACCGCCGGCCTGCGCTACCAGGCTCAGGTGCTGGCCGAGCGCGAAGCGCGCTCGCGGGCGCTGTTCGAGCTGACCAGCGATCTGGCCGGTGCCTTGCAGACCGAGGCGGTGCTGCAGGTCGCTGAAGGCGCCCTGGCCGAAGAGGTGCACGGCGAGGCCTTGCTCTATGTGCTGGACCTCCACGACGATTTGCAGCCCTCGCCCCGCCAGGCCAGCCTGGCCCTGGCCGATCAACCCGATGCCGGTACGGCGCGCTGGGCGCTGGACCATGGCCAGGCCGCGGGCCTGTCCACCGACACCCTGGCCGGCAGCGCCTGGTTCTACCTGCCGCTGCAAGCGCCCATGCGCACCCGGGGCGTGCTGGCCCTCAAGCCCAAAAGCAGCCGCAGCCTGATGCTGCCCGAGCTGCGCGCCCAACTGGAGACCTATGGCCGCATCATCGGCCAGGCGCTGGAGCGGGTGCATTACGTCGAGGTGGCGCAGCAGGCCCTGGTGCACATCGAGGGTGAGCGCCTGCGCAACTCATTGCTCTCGGCCTTGTCCCATGATTTGCGCACGCCGCTGGCCGGGCTCTACGGCCTGGCCCAGACCCTGGACCGCACGCCCGCGCTGCCGCCCCAGGCGCGCGAGCTCAGCGCCGCCTTGCAGCAGCAGGCCCAGCGCATCAGCGCCATGGTCAACAATCTGCTCGACATGGCCCGGCTGCAAAGCGGCGCGGTGCGCCTGAATCCCCAGTGGCAGCCGGTGGAAGAGGTGGTGGGCACGGCCTTGCAGGCCTTGCAGCCCGCCCTGGCCGGACATGCCCTGCAGCTGGACATTCCGCCGGGCTTGCCCTTGCTGAACCTGGACGCGGCGCTGATGGAGCGGGTGCTGTGCAATTTGATCGAGAACGCGCTCAAGTACACGCCAGCCGACAGCCGCCTGCGCATCTCGGCCGAGCTGGCGCCGGCCGCGGAGCAGGCCCTGCTGCTGCGCGTGGCCGACAACGGCCCGGGCCTGCCGCCGGGGCGCGAGGAGCAGCTGTTCGCCAAGTTCAGCCGCGGCGAGCGCGAAAGCAGCACGCCGGGCGTGGGCCTGGGTCTGGCCATTTGCCGCGCCATCGTGCAAGCGCACGGCGGCCAGATCCACGGCGAAAATCTGCCCGGCGGCGGCGCCTGCTTCGTCATCCGCCTGCCGCTTGGTGAACCGCCGGCGCTGCCAGCGGGTGATGGTGAAGCCGAGCCTGAGAGCGATGCCGATCTCTGAATGAATGAATAAATGAATGAATGAGCCGCGCTGCTGCTGTCAGCGCTTGAATCCATGAGCGAACCGCATCCCATTGCCCTGATTGTTGAAGACGACGCGAGCATCCGCCGTTTCGTGCGCCTGGCCCTGGAGGCCGAGGGCTGGCAGGTGCATGAGGCCAGCACCGTGCGCCAGGGCCTGGTCGATGCCGGCACGCGCCGGCCCGAGCTGGTCATCCTGGACCTGGGCCTGCCCGATGACGATGGGCTCAACTACCTGCGCGATCTGCGCGCCTGGTCAGGCGTGCCGGTGATCGTGCTCTCGGCCCGCACGGCCGAGGCCGACAAGATCGCCGCCCTCGATGCCGGCGCGGACGACTATCTGAGCAAGCCTTTTGGCGTCGGCGAGCTGATGGCCCGCGTGCGCGTGGCCCAGCGGCGCAGCCAGGCGGCGGCGCGCAGCAGCGCCGATGAACCGGCGCAGACGGTGTTTCGTTTCGGCGAGGTGGAGGTGGACCTGGCCCAGCGCCGCGTGCTGCGCGCCGGCCAGCCGGTGCATCTGACGCCGCTGGAGTACCGCCTGCTGACGCATCTGATTGCGCACGCCGGCAAGGTGCTGACGCACCGCCAGATGCTCAAGGCCGTCTGGGGCCCCAGCCATGTCGAGGACAACCACTATCTGCGCGTCTACATGGGCAATCTGCGCCAGAAGCTGGAGGCAGTGCCGGCGGCGCCGCAATACCTGCTGACCGAAACGGCGGTGGGCTACCGCCTGGTGGCCTGAGCCTCGTCGGCCGGTGAGGACGGGGCCATTCGGCCCCGGGGCTTCACCAGCCGCCGTGCAGATGGCTGGGCAGGGGCTGGCGCAGACCGCGCAGCCAGTGGCCGTAGACCTTGCTGGCCAGGCGGTGCAGCTCGGCGCTGCGGGCCGGCAGATCGCGCAGCAGCTCGTCTTCGCTTTGCACCGTGCGGCCATGGCCTTGTGCCAGGGCCTGGCGGATCTCCTCGCGCGACTCGGCGCACCAGGCGCGCACGCTGTCCTCGGTCACTTCCAGATGCGATTGCAGGCCCAGGTGTCGGCCATGGGCAAAGCCCTTGTTCAGGCAATGGCTGCCGAACAGGATGCGCTGGGCGCCACTGGGGATCTCGAAGCTGTCGTGGTGCCAGTTGAACATGGTCACCTGGGCCTGGCCGCCCAGGCGTTCGCGCCCGGCTGGCGTGGCCCAGAGCCGGCTCCAGCCGATATGCGGCCAGGCATGGCGGTGCACCCGTGCCCCCAGCGCCCGGGCCAGCAGCTGGGCGCCGAAGCAATGGCCCAGCACCGGCACGTCCAG
>JAIXSD010000688.1 GCA_027484885.1 Rubrivivax sp. | reverse complement strand
CCGGCCTCAGCGGTGCCGAGGAGACAACTGAGACGAGGAGACTCAGGCGGCAGCGCGCTTGGAAGCGCGGCTGGCGGTCTGGGTGGCCTTGACGGCGCTGTTGGTGGCGGCTTCGAAGTTGGCTTCGGCCACTTCGGTGGCTTGCTTGGCGGCCTTTTGCACCGACTCGAAAGCGTTGTTGGCGGCGGCCACGGCGCTCTTCACCAGGGCGACGGCGTTTTCGGTGCCGGCCGGTGCGTTCTTGGCAGCGTTTTCGACCACGGCCGAGAACTTGGCTTGGATGTCAGCCAGCTGGGCTTCAGCCACCTTGGCCACTTCGGCATTGGTGCTGGAGGCGATGTCGTACAGATGGCGGCTGTAGGAAGCGGCCTTCTCGGCGCTGGGCTGCAGCAGGGCGCTTTGCAGGGCCAGCAGCTCTTGCGCGTCCTTGACCGACAGGGCCGCGTGGGTCGACTCAGCGACTTCGCTCAGGGCGGTCTTGGCCACTTGCAGGTTCAGTTCGACCAGCTTTTCCACGCCTTCGAAAGCCTTGTTGGTCAGGCCAAACAGGGTTTCGACATTGGCTTTGTGGGCGGCGATGATTTGTTCGGTCGTCAGCATGGAGCACTCCTGATGGGGGGTGACCCCCGTTGATTCGATGGATGAAATCGTTCGACAGCGATAAATGTTGCACTGCAACAAAACGAAGTATAGGGATGTCGGCGGGCTTTGCAAGACATTTTTGCTGCGGCGCAGCAAATTAGGGGGATCTGCCGGAAATCCTGCCTTCCTCTGCAGCTTGGCGCCGCGCGGTGACGCCCCCATGACAGGCACGGAATGCCGCCGCCCGCTATGGTGTGCACCCATGCAGGCCTTTCATTCCGACGCCCACTCCCTGGCCTTGCCGCCGGGTCACAGTTTTCCCGCCAGCAAGTACCGCCTGCTGCGCGAGCACTTCGAGGCCGAGCCCGGCCTGCTGCGCATGGCGCCGGCGCCGGCTGCCAGCGAGGCGGAACTCTGCCTCGCCCACACGCCCGAATACGTGAACGCGGTCCTGCAGGGCCAGTTGAGCGCGGCCCAGCAGCGCGAGATCGGTTTCCCCTGGTCGCCCTCGATGGCGGCACGCTCGCTGCATTCGGTCGGCGCCAGCATTGCGGCGGCCCGCGCGGCCTTGGCCGAGGGCGTGGCCGCGAACATGGCCGGCGGCACCCACCATGCCTTTGCCGACCGGGGCTCGGGCTACTGTGTGTTCAACGATGTGGCGGTGGCCGCCCGCTTGATGCAGCAGGAAGGGCTTGCGCAGGCGGGGCCGGGTGCTGCGCTGCTGCGCGTGCTCGTCATCGATCTCGATGTCCACCAAGGCAATGGCACAGCCGCCATTTTTGCCGGTGACGACAGCGTGTTCACCTTCTCCATGCACGGTGCCAAGAACTTCCCGGCCCGCAAGGAGCACAGCGATCTCGATGTGGAACTGCCCGATGGCTGCAGCGACGAGCCCTATCTCCAGGCGCTCGACCAGGCGCTCGACGAAGTTTGGGCTCGCCACGCCGCCGCAGGCGCCCAGCCCGGCCTGGCTTTCTACCTGGCCGGCGCCGACCCGCACGAAGGCGACCGCCTGGGCCGCCTCAAGCTCAGCAGCGCCGGCCTGCTGGAACGCGACCGGCGCGTGCTCAGCGCCCTGCGCGAGCGCGGCATCCGCGTCGCTCTGAGCATGGCTGGCGGCTACGGCCACGACATCGCCACCACCGTGGCGGTGCAGGCCAACACGCTCAACGAAGCGGTAAGGGCCTGGGCGGCGTGGCGGACGCGCTGAGGGCGTCGACCGGATGCTTTGTTTCTTTGTGGTTGAATTTCTCCCAATCCTCAGCCCTTGCTCTTTGTCTTTCTCCAACCCGGACGCTGCGCGCTCTATGACCACTCCCCATCTGTTCGATCAACCCACGCCGGCCGACACGGCCGCCGTGGACACCGCCCTCATGACACGGCGTTCCATGCGCGCCTTCTTGCCCACTGAGGTGGCACCGAGCGAGATCGAAGCCATCTTGCAGGTCGCGGCGCGGGCACCCTCGGGCACCAACACCCAGCCCTGGCAGGTGCATGTGCTGACCGGCGCGGCACGGCAGCGCCTGGTCGATCGCATCCAAAAGGCCTATCTGGACCCGGCCGAGCTGGCGACCCACAGCGAGGAGTACGCCTACTACCCGAACGAATGGGTCTCGCCCTATATCGACCGCCGGCGCAAGGTCGGTTGGGATCTGTATGGCCTGCTGAACATCGCCAAGACCGACAAGGCCCGCATGCAGGCGCAACATGCACGCAACTTCCAGTTCTTCGACGCGCCGGTCGGCCTGATCTTCACCATCGACCGCGTCATGCAGCAGGGCAGCTGGCTGGACTACGGCATGTTCCTGGAGAACGTGATGATCGCGGCGCGCGGCCGCGGCCTGCACACCTGCCCGCAGGCGGCCTTCACCCAGTTCCACCGCCTGATTGCCGAAGAGCTGCAGCTGGCGCCCAGCCAGATGGTGGTGTGCGGCATGGCGCTCGGTCACGCCGACCCGGCGGCGGTGGAAAACAGCCTGCTCACCGAGCGAGCGCCGGTGGCCGAGTTCGCACGTTTTTACCGTGACTGACCGCCGCGGGCCGCTGCGGGGTCAGGTCTTGCGCCGCGGCAGCCTGGCCCTGGTGATGGCAATGTCCGCCGGCCCGGCCCTGGCGGCCGATCTCGACGGCAGCCGTTTTGGCGCGCTCTGGGGCCTGCCGTTTGCGGGCCTGCTGCTGTCCATCGCCCTGATGCCGCTGTTGGCGCCGGCGATCTGGCACCGACACTACGGCAAGATCAGCGCCGGCTGGGCCTTGGTTTTGCTGCTGCCTCTGCTGGCCTACGAAGGCGCCGGTACGACGGGTGGCGTGCTGCTGCACACCGCCGTGGCCGAGTACCTGCCGTTTGTGATCTTGCTGACGGCGCTGTTCACCACCGCGGGCGGCATCTTCATCCGCGGCAATCTGCATGGCAGCCCGGGGCTCAATGTCGGCCTGCTGGCAATCGGCGCGGCCCTGGCCAGCGTGATGGGCACGACGGGGGCGTCCATGCTGATGGTGCGACCACTGATCCGCGCCAATGACAACCGCCGGCACAACGTCCATGTGCTGGTGTTCTTCATCTTCATCGTCAGCAATGCCGGCGGCGCGCTGACGCCGCTGGGTGACCCACCGCTGTTCCTGGGTTTTCTGCAAGGCGTGAGCTTTTTCTGGACCCTGCAGCATCTGGCGCCGCAGACCCTGTTCATGGTGGGCAGCCTGCTGGCCATCTTCTACTTGCTGGATCGCCATTTCTACCGCCGCGAAGGCGTGCTGCCGCGCGACCCCACGCCGGACGACCACCGCTTCGGCATCGAGGGCGGCCTGAACTTTGCCTTGCTCGGCGTGGTGGTGGGCCTGGTGTTGATGAGCGGGCTGTGGAAGCCCGCGCACCCGGGCTGGCAGCTCGGCGGCGTGAGCCTGAGCCTGCCCGCACTGCTGCGCGATGGCACCCTGCTGCTGGTGACCCTGGCCTCGGTCGCGCTGACACCCCTCGATGTGCGTGCGCGCAACCAGTTCTCCTGGGCGCCCATGCTGGAGGTGGCCAAGCTCTTTGCCGCCATCTTCGTGACCATGGCGCCGGTGCTGGCCATGCTCAAGGCGGGCGAGCAGGGGGCGTTTGCCGCCGTCACCCGCGCCGTCACCGCACCCGATGGCCAGCCCATGCCCTGGGCCTACTTCTGGTTCAGCGGCTTGCTCTCGTCCTTTCTGGACAACGCGCCCACCTACCTGGTGTTCTTCAACCTGGCCGGTGGCGATGCAGCGCAGCTGATGAGCCAGCTGGCGCCCACCTTGGTGGCCATCTCGGCCGGCTCGGTCTTCATGGGCGCCAACAGCTACATCGGCAATGCCCCCAACTTCATGGTCAAGGCCATCGCCGAAGAGCGCGGCATCGCCATGCCCAGCTTCTTTGGCTATATGGCCTGGTCGGGCGCGGTCTTGATCCCCTTGTTTCTTGTGATGAGCCTGATCTGGTTCTGAGGAGTGTTGTTCTTCATGTCGAACCTTGCCGCCCCCAAACCGCGCGTGCTCTTGGCCCGCCGCATCTTCCCGGACATCGCGGCGCGCATGGCTGAGGTGTTTGATCTCGACTACGCCGATGACGACCAGCCTCTGAGCCCGGAAGCCTTGCGCCAGCGCCTGCAGGGCAAGGCAGGGCTGTTCGCCTCGGGCACCGAGCAGATCACGGCCGAGCTGCTCGATGCATGCCCCGAGCTGCGCGTCATCAGCCTGATGACGGTGGGCTACAACAATGTGGACCTGGCCGCCTGCAGCGCGCGCGGCGTGCGCGTCAGCAACGCGCCCGATGTGCTGACCGAAACCACGGCCGACTTCGGCTTTGCCCTGATGATGGCGGCGGCCCGGCGCATCAGCGAGAGCGAACATTACTTGCGTCGCGGCGATTGGAAGCAATGGCGGGTCGACCTGTTCGCTGGCGCCGACATCCACGGCGCCACCCTGGGCATCCTTGGCATGGGCCGCATCGGCCAGGCCATCGCCCGGCGCGGTGCCTTGGGCTTTGGCATGCCGGTTATCTATCACAACCGCAGTCGCCTCGCGCCCGAGCAGGAGGCGCCCATCGGCGCCCGTTGGGTCAGCAAAGAAGCGCTGCTGCGCGAGGCCGATCACCTCCTCATCGTCGTGCCCTACACGCCAGCTTCCCACCACCTGGTGGCCGAGCAAGACCTGACCCTGATGAAGCCCAGCGCCACCCTCACCAATATCGCCCGCGGTGGCGTGGTGGACGATGTGGCCCTGGCCCGTGCCCTGCGGGAGGGGCGGCTGGCCGCCGCCGGCCTCGATGTGTTTGAGGGCGAGCCCCAGGTGCACCCGGACCTGCTGGCTTGCGCGAACGTCGTGCTCACGCCGCATATCGCCAGCGCCTCGGTGCCCACGCGGCGGGCGATGTGTGAGCTGGCCGAGGCCAATTTGCGGGCCGCATTCAGTGGGCTGCCGATGCCCACCTTGCTCAAGCCATGAGCCAAATGTCGCTCCGCGCACAGCGCGCGGAGCGTGCGTCCAGTTTGAGCTGAAGACAAGGCAGAATCCCGCGCCTGTCGCATCCGCTGAGGTGCGCTGATAAGAAAGAAAACCAGGAGGATCACATGCTTTGGAACAAGGACAAGAAAAACGATCGACGCGCCCGGCGCGCAGCGGCTGAGCGGCAGATCGCAGCGGCTTGGCCGACATGGGCTGCAGCCGCGATGCTGCTCTTCGGTCTGGGTGGTGCGGCCCAGGCCGAAACTGCCGAAGCCGCGGTCAGTGCGAGCCCGGTGCCGCGCACCGTGGCGGTGATCTCGGCCATTGGCGATCGCATCACCATCGTGCGCCAGCGCGAGCAGACCGGCACCCATCTGGCGCCCTACACCCGCAAGGAAGTGCGGCTGGACCCGGTGACGCTGAACCGCCTGGTGCTGGACGGTATCGATGAGGGCTTCAATCAGAGTGAACCGCAAACCCGCCGTGTGCTGCTGGACTGGCTGCCGCCGGAAGAGGCCATGGCCTACGTCGATGAGAAGCGTTATGTCCAGCGCGAGGAGCGCCTGGAAGCGCTGCTGATCGAGCACCTGCGCGCCGTGCCCGAGCGCAGCCAGTGGGACGAGATCGTGGCGGTCTTGCCCAAATGGCATATGTCCAGCGTCAAAGGCATGGGCGAGCGCCTGGCCGGCATCGGCATCTATATTCAACCGCTCGCTCGCGAGCGCTACACCGGCCTGGAGTCCTCGGGCAATGGTGATCTGAGCCTGCAGGCTGAAGGCCAAGCCGATGGTGACTACCAGACCATCGACCCGAAGACCGGTGAGAAGGGCGCCAGCTCGGTGTTCGTGGCCGTCTACATGTACTTCCAGACAGTGACGCTGGATGCGCGCACCCTGGCGGTCAAGAAGCGCGAAGTGCGTCGCGACAGCGTCCGCTACCACGACCCGAACTCGACCGCGATCAACATCGGCCGCATGTTCGATTCGGGCTT
>JAIXSD010000244.1 GCA_027484885.1 Rubrivivax sp. | reverse complement strand
TCCACACCCAGCAGGCTGCCCGGAAACAGGGCGATGAAGCCGGTCACCGTGATGGACAGAAAACCCAGGATGGGTATGGACTGCAGGATGTCCAGCAGCGGCACCAGGATCTTCTCCGCCGTGCGGAATTTGGCCGCCAGGGCCGCAAACACGCAGGCAAACAGCACCGAAAAGCCCAGGGCCACAAACATGCGCAGCGTGGTGCGCAACAGGTAGTAGGGCAGCGCCGTCGGCTCCAGGCTGATCGGCAGGCTCTCGCCCAGATGGAAGGGCTGCACCATCTGGCTGGCAGCCAGGGCCAGCAGGCTCAGCAAGGCCAGCACCAAGGGCAGCAAGGCCCAATCAAAGCGATTGCCGGCGGCCTGATCCACCACCAGGCGAGGGAAGAAACGGGTGTCGCTCATGGCAGAGTCGGTGGGCGGGGCCGGGATGGCGCGGTGCGGGCGGCCGGCTGTGTGGGCGTGTGGCGCAGGGCGCGGCGGAGGCTGACTCCGGCAATGCGGGTCAGCCGGGCAGTGTAGGCCGCGACGGCGGCCGTGCCTGCTTCAACGGCCAGGTTGCGCGGCCTGCGCCCAGACGGCGCAGCAAACGCTGCCGCAGAGGGCAATTGCCCATGGTTGGGCGTTGCAGCAGTCGCTATCCTCGCGCGGCACTTCACCCAAGTCCACCATGAGCACACCCACTGCCACACGTTTGACCTTGAGCCCCGCCACCGCGGGCAAGACCTGCCCCTCCGCCCTGCGCGCCTGCGCACTGGCCGCCGCCCTGCTGGGCGCTGTGCACAGCGGCGTCGCCCAAACCGCCCCGGCCGCTGAGAAAGTTGCCGAAAAAGCGGGCGACAAGAAAACCTGGAACGTCAACCAACCGCCCGGCAGCGGCCGCCAGGTCCAGATCGACACCCGCAGCGGCACCTGGATGAGCGTGGACGTGAGCCCGGACGGCAAACAGCTGGTCTTCGACCTGCTCGGTGACCTCTACCTGCTGCCCATCGCGGGCGGCGAGGCCAAGCCCCTGACCCATTCCATCGCCTGGGAGCAGCAAGCCCGCTTCTCACCCGATGGGCGCCAGATCGCCTTCCAGAGCGACGCCGGCGGCGGCGACAACATCTGGATCATGAATGCCGACGGCAGCGGCGCCCGCGCCGTGACCAAGGAAGACTACCGCCTGCTCAACAACCCGGTCTGGCACCCCAACGGCAAGTACATCGCCGCGCGCAAGCACTACACCGGCACCCGCTCGGCCGGCTCGGGCGAGATCTGGCTCTTCCATGTGGACGGCGCCGCGGCAGGCAACAAGGGCGTTCAGCTGAACGAGAAACCCAACTGGCAGAAAGACCTGGGGGAGCCCGCGCTCTCACCCGACGGCAAATACCTCTACTACTCGCAGGACACCACGCCGGGCCGCAGCTTCGAATACAACAAGAACTCCAACGGCGAGATCTTCAAGATCTTCCGCCAGGACCTCAGCGACGGCACGGTCGAGGCCTTTGTGCAGGGCGCCGGCGGCGCCATCCGCCCTACCCCCTCGCCCGATGGCAAGTACCTGGCCTTTGTGCGCCGCGTGCGCAACCAGAGCACGCTCTTCCTCAAGGACCTGGGCAGCGGCCGCGAGTTCGCCGCCTGGGGCCAGCTGGAGCGCGATCTGCAGGAGAGCTGGTCCATCAACGGCGTCTACCCGGCCTTTGCCTGGACGCCGGACGCCAAACAGATCGTCGTCTGGGCCCAGGGCAAGCTCTGGCGTGTCGACCCCTTCAAGAGCACGGCCGCAGAGATCCCCTTCCATGTGAAAGACCAGCGCGAGGTGCGCGAGGCCTTGCGCGTGCCGCAGGAGGTGGCGCCCGATCAGTTCGCCGTCAAGCAGCTGCGCTGGGTCAACACCGCGCCCGATGGCAAATCGGTTGTCTACTCGGCCCTGGGCCATCTCTACCTCAAGGACCTGCGCTCGGACGCGGCGCCGCGCCGCCTGACCCAGCAGCAGGGCGAGGCGTTTGAGTTCTTCCCCAGCTTCTCGCGCGACGGCCGCGAGCTGGTCTATGTGAGCTGGAACGACGACAAGCTCGGCAGCGTGCGCAAGCTGGACCTGGCCAGCGGCCGCGAGACCGTGATCACCAAGGCGCCGGGCAAATACCTCTCGCCGCGCTTCTCACCCGACGGCAAGCAGATCGCCTACGTCAAGGCCAAGGGCGGCTACCTGACCACACCCTGGCATGGCCTGGAGAACGGCGTCTACATCGCCGCCGCCGATGGCCGCAGCGAGCCGCAGCGCATCAGCAAGGACGGTGACAGCCCGCAGTTCGGCGCCCGCAATGACGCGGTGTATGTGAGCCGCTCCAGCATGAGCAGCGAGGTCGATTCGCGCCGCTCGCTCTGGCGCATCGAGCTCAAGGACCGCAGCGAGACCGAGGTCGCGCGAAGCGAGTACGTCAGCGAATACAGCCTCTCGCCCGATGGCCAGTGGCTGGGCTTTGTCGAGCGCAGCCACGCCTATGTGACGCCGCTGCCGCAGGCCGGCAAAACCATCACCGTGGGCCCCAAGATGGACGCACTGCCGGTGCGCCAGCTCGATGTGGTGGCCGGCGAGGACATGCAGTGGAGCGGCGACAGCCAGCAGCTCTGGTTCAGCCATGGCGATGAGCTCTTCAGCGCCCGCCTGGCCGAGGCCTTCCCGCCCGCGGCCGTGGACGCTGAGGGCAAGCCGGTGGCGAGCAGCTTCAAACCCGAGACGGTGCAGCAGGCCGGCCGCAAGATCGGTTTCAACCAGGCCAGCGACAAGCCCGCAGGCCACATCGCCATCAGCGGCGCCCGCATCGCCACCATGAAGGGCGATGAGGTGATCGAAGACGGCGTGATCGTGGTGCAAGGCAACCGCATTGCCGCCATCGGCCGCGCCGATCAGGTGCAAATTCCGGCCGACGCGAAGCGCCTGGACGCGCGGGGCAAGACCATCATCCCCGGCCTGATCGACGCGCACTGGCATGGCGGCATGGGCGAGAGCGAAATCATCCCGCAGCAAAGCTGGATCAACTACGCCTCCCTGGCCTTCGGCCTGACCACCATCCACGACCCGTCCAACCGACACGGCGACATCTTCACGCAAGCCGAAATGCAGCGTGCCGGCCTGGTGACCGGCCCGCGCATCTACTCAACCGGCTCCATCCTCTACGGCGCCAAGGGCAGCATCAATGCCCCGGTCAACAACCTGGACGATGCACTCAGCCACCTCAAGCGCCAGAAGGCCGCCGGCGCCATCAGCGTCAAGAGCTACCAGCAGCCACGCCGCGAGCAACGCCAGCAGGTGATCGAGGCCGCGCGCCAGACCGGCATGATGGTGGTACCCGAAGGCGGCTCGCTGTTCCAGCTGAACATGAGCATGATCGTCGACGGCCACACCGGCATCGAACACGCCCTGCCCGTGGCCGAGGTCTATGACGATGTGAAGCAGCTCTGGACGCAGACGCAGGTCGGCTACACGCCCACGCTCAACGTGGCCTACGGCGGCCTGGACGGCGAGCATTACTGGTACGCCCGCACGGAGGTCTGGAAACACCCGCTGCTGAGCAAGTACGTGCCACGCGCGGTGCTGGAATCGCGCAGCGTGCGCCGTGAGACCGCACCCGAGGAAGACTTCAACGTCATCCGCGTCGCCCGCACCGCCACCGAGCTGCAGCGCGGCGGCGTCAAGGCCAATATCGGCGCCCACGGCCAGCGCGAAGGCCTGGGCGCCCATTGGGAGATGTGGATGTTTGGACTGGGCGGCATGACGCCGCTGGAGGCCATCCGCACCGCCACCGCCAACCCCGCGCATTACCTGGGCTTGGACAAGGATCTGGGCTCGCTGGAGGTGGGCAAGCTGGCTGATCTGGTCATCATCGACGGCGATGTGCTCAAGGACATCCGCCAGAGCGACCGCATCAGCCATGTGATGCAGAACGGCCGGGTCTTCGAAGTGGGCAGCATGAACGAGGTGCTGCCGCG
>JAIXSD010000744.1 GCA_027484885.1 Rubrivivax sp. | reverse complement strand
TCGGCGCGCACGCGGGCGGTGATGTCGTGGCCGAACAGCACCACACAGGCCTGGCCGGCCAGCTGCATGCGGTCCATCTTCATGTCCCACCAGATCGGCGTGCCATCGCGCCGGCGCGACTGCCACTCGAAATACTGCGGCCCCTGGTCCAGGGTGCGCTGCACCCACTGCATCAGCTGCGCCTTGGCATAGAGGCCGCCGGGGTACATCAGCGCCTCGGCCAGGTCAGAGGGCCGGGTGCACCCGAACAATTCCAGCGTCTGGGCATTGGCAAAACGCAGGGTGCCGGTTTCGCCCTCCAGGATCTGGATGCTGGTGATGGAGCTGTCCAGCAGCATGCGCAGGCGCTCCTCGCTGTCGCGCAGCTCTTGCGCCACTTTTTGCTGCGCTCGCACCGTATCGGCCAACAGGCGGCGCGAGCCCTCCAGCGAGGAGGTCACCTCCCAGAACAAGGTGCCGTAGCGCAGCACCAGCCAGCCGATCATGACCGCGCCAAAACTGTAGACCACGGCAAAGCTGCTCAGCGGCGGCGTGTTCTGCGTCTGCAGACCCGGAATCAAGCCCTGCACCTCGGCCTGCCACAGGCCCAGGAAACCCAGGCAGGCCAGCACCGTGCCCCGCACGGCCGCGCGCGGCCCGACCATCAAGCCCATCACCACCAGGGCCGCCAGCACCGCGCCCATGCCAGAGGAGCGCACGCCATTGCCATGCCAGGCGGCCGAGGCCAGCAGCGCCAGCATCACCGCGCCGCTGAAAAAAGCGGCGGCCAGCCGCACACCCCAGCGCATGGCCAGGAGCAGGGCGATGAGGCAGATCATGAACACCGCGGCCGCCGGCCCGGCGCGGCTCAGGCGCAGCGCCCAGGGCAGCTCGAACTGGCTCAGCGTGCCGGCAATTTGCAGCATCGCCCCGAACATCACCAGCACCAGGAAGACGCGCGCGCTGCGCAGCATCATCGCGTCCAGGCGCGACTTGAAGCCGCGCAGGGATTCTTCCTGCTGCGCGGCGTTCAGCGGCGGCTCGATGGCCGAGGGCTCATCGAACACCTCGGTCGGCGGCGCTGTGGCGGGGGCGGCCATGATCTGGACGCAGCGGTGGCCTGAATCGGCCCGGGCTCAGCTCGCAGCCTGGCCCAGCTTGTGGATGACACGGCCCAGGAAGGCTTCCACCTCCTGGCTCTTGCTCAGCACCGCCAGCGCTGCCTCCAGATGCTGCTTGATGATGCTGCTGAGGTGGTCTTCCTGGCTCTGGGTCAGGCCCAGGTGCAGAAAGCTGTTCTCGACCTCGGCATTGAGGCTGTCAAACACCTGCTTGACCTCGCGCTGCTGCGCCTGGTTGCGGGCCGAGATATCAGTCAGGGCATTGCGCGTCATGCTGACCAGATGGCGCACATCGGCCAGGTCGCGCGTGGCGACCAAGGACTCGAGCGCACCGACCCGCTGCACCGCGCCCTCCACCAGCAAGGCCACATTGTCGATGGCGCGACCCATGCGCTCGGATTCGGCCCGGTCCATGTCGGCGCCGCGGTCCATGCGCAGATCCCGTACGAACAGCACCACGCGGTCGTAAGAGAAACCGGTGTGGTGGCCGAAGGGGCGGATGCGTTGCCCCTCGGTCTGGGCCTGCAAATGGTCGAGGATGGAGTTTTCGAGCGCGCTGCAGGGCCCGCGCGCATTGCCTGAATAGACCTCGCCGCCGCCGCGGATGCGCACGCAGCCATCGAGCGAGTAGCGGTGCAGGGCATCCAGAATGGCCCGGGCCACGGCCGCGTTGTCGGCACAGCCGACCAGGGCACGCTGGAACTCCAGCACCACGCCGGCCTCGCCCACCATATCGGCGGACGAGAGCACGGCATTCATCACCTCGTCGAGCTGGCCGCTGAGCTCGCGCTGGCGGTCGCGGTGGGCCAGCACCAGATTGATCTTGGCCAGCAGCTCGGGCGCGTCGAAAGGCTTGGGCAGGTAGTCGGCGCCGCCTGCGGCATAACCCTGCAGTCGCTCGTCAATGCTGGTGCGCGCCGAGTGAAAAATCACCGGAATGTCGGCCGTGGAAAAATTGTCCTTGAGTCGGCGGCAGGTCTCGTAGCCGTCCATCTCGGGCATGTCCACATCGAGCACGATCAGGTCGGGCGGGTCGCTGTCACAGCGACTCAGGGCCTGCGCCCCGCTGCTGACCAGGCTGACCTTGAAGTCAGCTTCCAGCGTGGCTTCCAGCATTTGCAGCGTCAGCTCGTCGTCGTCGACCAGCAAGACATGAGATCGCACCGTCATGTTTTTGGACTCCCTTGGCGAACTGTTCCATGCCCGGGCGCGCCACATTCTTGTGCGCGCTGCGCCCGTCGAAGCATTGAACCAGCAAACCGGGCCGGCGACCAGCCCCGCGGAGCAAAAGCATGCAGAAGTAAGCGGCTCAGAAGCCGAGCTTTTGTCCCGCACCAGCCAAGGTGGCCACACCGATCACCGCAAAGATGGCCGCGGCAATGCCGTGAACCAGGCGCACCGGGATGCGGCCGGCGATGCGCTCGCCCAGCAGCACGGCCGGCACATTGGCAATCATCATGCCCAGGGTGGTGCCCGCAACCACGGCCACAAAAGCGTGGTACTGAGCGGCCAAGGCGACCGTGGCGATCTGGGTTTTGTCACCCATTTCGGCCAGGAAAAAGGCCACGATGGTGGTACCCAGGACGCCCAGCTTCAGGCCTTTGCCACCCTCTTCTTCCTCGTCGATCTTGTCCGGGATCAAGGTCCAGACGGCCATGGCGATGAAGCCCACGCCCAGCACCCAGCGCATCACGGTGGGGCTGACTTGCGCGGTGATCCAGGCGCC
>JAIXSD010000485.1 GCA_027484885.1 Rubrivivax sp. | reverse complement strand
GAGCGTGACGAGGCCAAGCGCCAGGAGCTGAACCAGGAGCTGCAGCTGGCCCTGTGGCAAAGCCTGGCGGCCTTTCAGGGCGGCTGCAGCCTGCGCACCTGGGTCTACCGGGTGGCGCACAACGTCGGCGCCAGCCATGTGCAGGCCAGCCTGCGCCGCTTCGAGCGCCAGGGCTTGTGCCTGGATCTGGAACAGCTGCAGGAGGCCGAATCCCAGATGCTCAGCGACCAGGGCGCGGCCGTGCACAGCACCGAGCGCCGTCTGGACCTGGACCGCATCCTGGCCTGGATCCACCGCCTGCGCATGCCCGACCGGCAGCTGATGCTGCTCTACCTCGAAGGCCTGGACGCCGCCGCCATCGGCGAGGTCACCGGCCTCAGCGCCCGCCATGTCGCCACCAAGATTCACCGCATCAAGGCCTTGCTTGCCGCCAAGCACCAGGCCGGGAGGACTGCACCATGAACCATCCGCACCCGCCTCAACCTTCGCCCGCCTCGGGTGAGCCCTGGCAGCAGCTCTGGCACGCCCAGGCGCTGTCGCCGCTGGACCTGAGTGCCGAGGAACTGCGCCGCCGCGCCAGCGCCCTGCACAGCCGCGTGGCACGGCGCAACCGTGTCGAGTACCTGGCCGGAGGCCTGTTCGTGATCCCCGTTTACGCCTTCTACATCTGGCTCTTTCCCTTCTGGCTGACCAAGCTGGGCGCCCTGCTGGTGGTGCTGGGCACCCTGGTCGTGCTGCAGCAGCTGCGCCGCCGCGCCTCCTGCCGCGCCCTGCCGCCCGAGGCCCTGGGCCAGGACTGGGCGGCCTTTCACCGGGCCGAGCTGCTGCGCCAGCGCGATGCGGTGCGCTCGGTCTGGCTCTGGTACATCGGCCCGCTGGTGCCAGGCTTCTGGCTCTTCCTCTGGGGCCGCGAAACCGAGCTGGCCGGCCGCGGCATGGAGTGGGTGTTCTCGCTGACCCATGCCGGCGCGCTGCTGGTGCTGCTGCTGGTCTTGGCCTTCAACTGGCGTGCAGCGCGGCGTTACCAGCGGGAGATCGACGCGCTGGATCAGCAGCTCGACGCCCGCTCGGCCAACGCGCCGCGCTGAGCGTGGCGCCGCGCTCGCATGGCTGGAGCCTGTACCCGTCCGCACGCTGATACAGCGCATGCGGAGGGCTGGGGCGCTGTGTCTTGGCCGCGGGGGCCGGGCCGCCTACGCTGGCGACCTGCCCTGATCCCAGGGCCGGATTCACCGCCACAGAAAGCGCAAGCCCACCATGTTGCCCCCCACCGAGCTGCTGCCCCTGGCCAGCTACTGCTTCCTCATGTCCAGCACACCCGGGCCCAACAACCTGATGCTGGCCACCGCCGCGGCCAATGCCGGCTACCGCCGCACCCTGCCGCAGATGCTGGGCAGCAATCTGGGCGTGGCGCTGCAGACCTGGCTGACCTGCCTGGGCCTGGGCAGCCTGTTCCTGGCCTACCCGGTGCTGCACCAGGCGCTGCGCGTGCTGGGCACGCTCTACCTGGTCTATCTGGCCTGGCAGCTCAGTGGCCTGCGCATCGGTGCGGCGCAGCAGGATGCACGGCCCTTGAGCTTTGGCCAGGCGGCGCTGTTCCAGGCCGTCAATCCGAAGAGCTGGGTCAAGGCCATCACCCTGGCCACGGTCTTCATGCCCAGCGGCCTGGAGCCTTGGGCCGGGGCCAGCCTGGTGGCGGCGGTGGGCGTGCTGGTCGGCCTGCCCAGCTCGACGATGTGGGCCTTGTTCGGCCTGGCGATCCGGCGGCTGTTGCACGATCCGGCCAAGCGCCGCGTCTTCAATCTGCTCATGGCCGGCTCCCTGGTGCTGCTGGCGCTGAGCCTGCTGCGCTAAGCTCGGGCGATGCTGAGCCCGCTGGATCGAAACTCTCCCATCGCCCTGGGCGACCAGATCGAGCTGCGCCTGCGCGAGCGCATTGCCTCGCGCCAGCTGCCGCCCGGCGCGCGCCTGATGTCCATCCGCCAGCTGGCGGCGCAGCTGGCCGTCAGCCCCAACACCGTGGTGGCGGCCTACGACCGCCTGGTCGCCTCGGGCCTGATCGATGCGCGCGGCACGGCCGGTTATTACGTCTGCGAATCGCGCGGTGGCCCGGCCCTGCTGCCCGATGCCGCGGCGCTGGAGGCAGGCGAGGAGCAGGAAGGCGTCTGGCTGGCCCAGCAGGCCAATGACCAGCGCAGCGGCGTGCTGCTGGCCAGCAGTGGCGCCCTGCCGCCCAGCTGGCTGGCCGATGCCATGCCGGCCAGCGTGGTGCAGCGCGCCCTGGCCCGCAGCACGGCCGGCCTGGCCTCGCGCTGCCCGCCGCAAGGCCTGCCCGAGCTGCGCGAGCAGATCGCCCTCTTGATGCGCAGCCAGGGCCTGGCCGTGGATGCCGGCCGCATCCTCACCACCTACGGCGGTACCCACGCCATCGACCTGATCTGCCGCGCCTTTTTGCGCCCGGGTGACACGGTGCTGGTCGAGGACCCGGGCTACTTCCTGATGTTCGAGCGCTTGCGCCAGGAGGGCTTGCGCGTCGTGCCCATCGCGCGCCGGCCCGATGGCCTGGACCTGGCCGAGCTGGACGCCGCCTGCCGCCTGCACCGGCCGCGCCTGCTTTTCATCCAGACCGTGCTGCACAACCCCACCGGCTGGAGCAGCAGCGCCGCCAATCTCCACCAGGTGCTGGTGATCGCGCGCCAGCATGGCCTGCTGATCGCCGAGGACGATGTGCAAGGCCACTTCCACCCCGGCCACGCCACCCGTCTGGCGGCCCTCTCGGGCCTGGACGGGGTGATCTACTACTCCAGCTTTTGCAAGGCTTTGAGCCCCGCTTTGCGAACCGGTTATGTGGCGGCCGACCCGGCCCTGTTGAAAGCCCTGCTGCGCGAGAAGATCTACGCCGTGCTGACCGGCGCCGCGCTCAACGAGTGGGTGCTGCTGGAGATCCTGCTGGCCGGCCGCCTGCGCAAGCATCTGGAGCGTTTGCAG
>JAIXSD010000292.1 GCA_027484885.1 Rubrivivax sp. | reverse complement strand
GCTGGCGCTGCTGCTCAGCAGGGCCAGGCAGGCGATCACCAGCGCCTTGCTCGCGGGTAGACGGGCGGGCCGGATCTTGTTCGTCATGGCGGTCATCTCTTTCCAGAACTCAGGGCTCGGCGCGGTGGGCGCGAGGCTGCGGCATTCTGGCAAGGTTTGAAAACCATGACGAAAGGCATTCCCCGGTTTGGCCTGCGGGGAAACCCGGGGGGGGCTTCAGCGGGCCCGCTGGCTCCACAGCACGCCGCCGGCGATCAGGCCCATGCCGACCAGGGTGGCGCCATCGGGCTGTTCGCCGAACAGCGGGATGGCCAGCAGCGTGGCCAGCACCGGGGTCAGCGCGCCCGCGGTGGCGCTGCGTTGCGCGCCCAGGCGGGCCACGGCCAGGCTGTAGCTCAGGGTGGAGATCAGGCCCACGCCCACGCTTTGCAGACCCAGCTGCAGCAGCAGCTGCGAAGCGCTCAAGCCAGGCAGGGCCAGGCCGCCGCTCTGGGCCCAATGCCAGGCCAGCAGGGGCAGCAGCAGGCCGAGCGAGACGGTGGAGATCAGCGTGGCCGCCTCCAGCGGTGCCAGCTTGGCCTCGCGCAGGGCCAGGGTGTAGGCCGACCACATCAGGCTGCCCAGCAGGAAGAGGCCGTAGCCCTGGGCCAGATCCGCCTGCCCGGCCTTGAAGGCCAGCAGGGTGGCCACGCCAGCGGCGATGCAGAGCAGGGCCGGCCAGCGCGACAGCGCCGCGCGGCCGTGCAGGGCGGCGGCCAGCAGGGCGGTGAACAGCGGCAGCGTGCCCGGGATCAGGGTCGCGCCATCGGCCACCGGCGCATGGCGCATGCCCCAGCCGGCGATCAAGAAGTAAGGCAGGCCGGCGCCGGCCACGATCAGCAGCCACAGGCGCGCCGGCACGGCGGCAAAGCGGGCGCGGCGCTGCCAGAGCAGGGGCGCGAACAGCAGGCCGGCCGGGCCGAAGCGCAGCAGGGCCAGCTCCAGCGGCGGCAGGGCCACACGCGCCCCGGCGCGCAGCGAGATGAAGAAGCCGGCCCAGATCACCAGGGTCAACGCCAGCGCGGCCCAGCCCAGGGCCTCGCCTTGGTACCAGGCCTGCTGCGGGCGGCGCGCACCGAAGGATTGCGAGGGCAGGCCGGCGGCGGCGAGATGGGGGCGTGGCGTGGGGTTCATGGCGGGTGACAGGGGGAACGGTACTGCGAGGCCGCAAATTTTCGAGCGCCGACCGGGGCGATTTGGCGCCTTGCTGGCGATTTTTTCGCTTGATTGAGCCGATTTCAGCCAATAATCCATCGAACTTTGATGGAAACAAGCCATGGACAGAATCGACATCCAATTGCTGGAGCTGCTGCAGCGCGACGGCCGCCTCAGCATTGCCGAGCTGGCCGAGCGGGTGGCCTTGTCGGCCAGCCCCTGCGCGCGCCGGCTCAAGCGCCTGGAGGATGAGGGTTTCATCGCCGGCTACCGCGCCGTGCTGGACCGCAAGGCGGTGCAGCTGGCCACCACGGTCTTCGTCAATGTGCGCCTGATGCACCACCGCGAGGACGCGGTGCAGCAGTTCGAGGCGGCCATGGAGGCCATGGCCGAGGTGGTGGCCTGCCATGTGGTCAGCGGCGCGCATGACTACCTGCTCGAGGTGGTGGTCGGCGAGCTCAGCGCCTACGAGCAGATCGTGCGCCGCCTGCAGGCCCTGCCCATGGTGCAGGACATCACCAGCAACTTCGCCATCCGCTGCGTCAAGAGCGGCGCGCCGCTGCCGCTGAAAAGCCTCTGAGCCGCGGCCGCGGCTTCTGCCACCGCTTTGTCATGGCGGCGCCATCGCCTTGCCATGAAGTCTCTCCACACTGGAAACCAAGCGGCCCGAGCGGTTCTGTCGCCTGCGCCCGGCCTTGTGCCGGCGCCGGTTCAGCACCCTCGGGCCCTGTGCTTGTTTGTCTGATCGATCGAATGATTGATTGATTGATTGATCGGTCGATTGTGTTTCCGCTGTTTCGGAGAGTTCACCGCCATGCGCGTTCGCCTGCTTCCCCTTCTGCCCTTCGTGCTGCTGGCCGGTCTGGCTCAGCCGGCCTCGGCCCTCAACATCGTTCTCAGCAATGACGACGGCCTGACCAGCAATGTCAAAGCCCTGTACGAGGCGCTCAAGGCCAAGGGCCATGACGTGATCGTCTCGGTGCCTTGCACCGGCCAGAGCGGCATGGGCGGTGCGGTCAAGTTCCTGACCCCGCTGACGCCGCTGACGGCGGCCTGCCTGAACGGCGCCGCCGCCGCGGGCGCACCCGGCGCCGGCCCCATGAGCAAGGCCGGCTTCACCAACGGCGACTACCACTATGTCAACGGCACACCGATCATGGCCCTGCTCTACGGCCTCGATGTGCAGGCGCAAGCCCGCTGGGGCAAGGCGCCGGATCTGGTGCTCTCCGGCCCCAACGAGGGCCAGAACGTCGGCCACATCGTCAACAGCTCAGGCACCATCGGCAATGCGCAGAACGCGGCCTCGCGCGGCATCCCTTCGATCGCCCTGAGCGCCGATGCTGACACCACCGACAACGTCAACCTGGCCGCGCCCAAATCCGCGACGGTGGCCAAGCTCAGCGTGGACCTGATCGCCGCCCTGCAGGCCAAGGCCGGCACCGGCCCGCTGCTGCCGGCCGGTCTGGCGCTGAACGTCAACTTCCCGCAGGTGCTGGATGGCGCCAAATGGAAGTTCGCCCGCATCGGCAGCTACAACGCCTACAAGGTCAAGTTCGTCAAAGACCTGGGCGCCGACCCGGTGGCCGC
>JAIXSD010000760.1 GCA_027484885.1 Rubrivivax sp. | reverse complement strand
GGCCCACGTGCAGCCCTGTCCCCCACTCCAACCCGCGCTCGTACCCGCATGAAACTGCCCCGCCTCACCCTCCTCGCTCTCTTGCTGCAACTGGGCAGCCTCAGCCATGCGGCCGATGCCACGCTCGGCCTGGACCTGCACGGTTTTGACACCCAGGTGCGTGTGCAGGACGACCTCTTCCGCGCCGCCAACGGCAACTGGCTGAAAACCACCGAGATTCCGGCCGACAAGGCCAGCTTCGGCAGCTTCGCCGTGCTGCGCGACCTGTCGGACCAGCAGGTGCGGGCCATCGTCGAAGAGCTGTCCCACCAGCCGCAGGCGGCCGGCAGCGTTGAGCACAAGCTCGCCACCTTCTACACCGCCTTCCTCGACACCGCCGCCATCGACCAGGCCGGCCTGGCCCCGCTGCAGCCATTGCTGGCTGACATCGACGCCCTCAAGAGCCCGCGCGAGCTGGCCCAGTGGCTGGGCCGCATGCAAGGCCATCTGTCCACGCCGGTGGAGCTCTCGGTCGGCCCCGATTTCAAGAACCCCAGCCTGAATCTGGCCGCAGCCAGCCAGGGCGGCCTGGGGCTGCCCGGCCGCGACTACTACCTGAAGCAAGAGCCGCGCATGCTCAAGGCCCGTGCGGCTTATCTGCAGTACCTGCAGACCCTGGCCCAGCTGGCCGGTGAGGCCCAGCCGGCGCGCGCCGCCGAGCGCGTGCTGGCCCTGGAGACCGCCATCGCCAAGGCCCACTGGGACCCGGTGGCCAACCGCGACCCGGTCAAGGCCTACAACCCCATGAGCCCGGCGGAGCTGGCACGCAAGGCCCCGGGCTTTGACTGGGCCGCCTTCCTCGAGGCGGCGCGCCTGGGCCAGATCGACCGCCTGGTTGTCGCCCAGCCCAGCATGGCCATCGCCCTGGCCCGCCTGCATGCCAAGCGCCCCCTGGCCGACTGGAAGCTCTACGCCAAGCTGCACCTGCTGGACGCCCACGCCTCCACCCTGCCCCAGGCCTTCCGCGATGCCCGCTTTGCCTTCCGCGGCAAAGCCCTGTCCGGCGCCAGCCAGGAACAGGCCCGCTGGCAACAAGGCATGGCCCAGGTCAACGCGGCCCTGGGCGATGCCCTGGGCAAGCTGTACGTGGCGCGCCACTTCCCGGCTGGCCACAAGGCCCGCATGCAAGAGCTGGTGGCCAATTTGATGGCCGCCTTCGGCGACTCGCTGGACGCGCTGAGCTGGATGTCGCCGCAGACGAAACTGCAGGCGCGCGACAAGCTGAGCAAGTTCACCGTCAAGATCGGCTACCCCGACCAGTGGCGCGATTTCAGCGCCCTGGAGGTGCGCGCCGGTGACGCCCTGGGCAACCGCCTTCGCTCGGCCGATTTCGAGTGGCAGGTGCTGGCCGCCAAGGCCGGCCGCCCGGTGGACCGAAAGGAATGGGGCATCAACCCGCAGCTGGTCAATGCCTTCTACGACCCCACGACCAACGAGATCCTGTTCCCGGCCGCCATCCTGCAGCCGCCCTTCTTCGACGCCTCGGCCGACGACGCGGTCAACTACGGCGCCATCGGCGCGGTGATCGGCCACGAGATCAGCCATGGCTTTGACGACCAGGGCAGCCAGTTCGACGGCGATGGCCGCTTGCGCAACTGGTGGACGCCGGCCGACCGCAAGGCTTTCGAGGCGGTGGCGGCCAAGCTGGTGGCCCAGTTCAACGGCTACGAGGCCATCCAGGGCAAGCATGTCAACGGCCAGCTGACCCTGGGCGAGAACATCGCCGACCTGTCGGGCCTGCAAGTGGCCTTCAAGGCCTACCAGCGCTCGCTGGGCGGCAAGCCGAGCCCGGTGATCGGCGGCTTCAGCGGCGAGCAGCGCTTCTTCCTGGGCTGGTCGCAGGCCTGGCGCAGCAAGGCACGCGAAGAGGCGACGCTGATGCAGGTCACCATGGACCCGCATTCGCCCGCCGAGTTCCGCGCCAACGGCGCTGCGGTCAACCACGACGGTTTCCACCAGGCCTTTGGCACCAAGAGCGGCGACAAGATGTTCAAGGGCAGCACCGAGCGCATCCGCATCTGGTGAAGAGGCCGCTGCGGTTTGTCAGCGCGGTGAAAGGAGACGGACACGCAAACGGGAAATGAGCCCAGGAATGCACGTATTCCGTGCACCGGAGCCGCGGGATGGCGCCTAGGATGCCCCACACCGTTGTTGTTCTGCGCTCGCCTCCGGGTTGCGGGTCCAACCCTTTGTTTGTCTGCCCCTTGCGAAAGCCCCGCACATGCTGAAACTGCACCCTGCTCCGTCGCGCGTCATCCCAGGCGCCCTCTCCGCCCTGCTCGCCAGCGGCCTGCTGCTCGGTCTGAACCCCGTAGCCCGTGCTGCCGACGGCGCACCCGAGAGCCTGCACATCTGCCACGAGAACGAAGACGCCTTCCCCTGGCTGCTCAAGGACAAGCCCGGCTACAGCCAGATCATGATGGCGCAGCTGGAGAAGCAGCTGGGCACGCCGATCAAGCTGGTGCCCATGCCTTGGAAGCAATGCCTGGCCGAAGTCAAAAGCGGCAAGATCGACGGCGCCATGAACGCCAGCTTCAGCGCCGAGCGCGCCGAGTTTGCCCATTACCCGCTCAAGCTCGACGGTGAGGCCGACGCCACCAAACGCATGTACCGCGCCACCTACGCGCTCTACAAGACGAAGGGCGCCAGCGTCAACTGGGATGGCAAGGCCTTGTCCGGCAACGGCAGCTTCGGCGCCCAGGCTGGTTTTTCCATCGTCGCGCAGCTGAAGCAGCTGGGTGTCAAGGTCGAAGACAGCGCGCCCACGGCCGATGAGCTGCTGAACCGCGT
>JAIXSD010000048.1 GCA_027484885.1 Rubrivivax sp. | reverse complement strand
TACCAGCGCAGCTACAACGGCAAGCCGGTCGAGGGCCAGGACCCGATCTGGGTGTTTGCCGCCAAGGGCGAGGCCTTGATCAGCTCCGAGGCCATCCTGGCCGGCAAGGCCGGCTTTCCGTTTGAGCAGCAGTTCATCAAGCCCGCCGCGCAAGAGCTGCTGCAGCTGGCCCGCCTGAGCCCAGGGGAGGGCATCGCCACCCTGGACCGCGAGTCGCTGCCCAAGCAAAGCTACGAGTTCAGCGAGGAAACGCGCACCATCCTCGGCTACCGCTGCAAAAAGGCCAAGACGGTGGTGAACTCCAACACCATCGAGCTCTGGTACACGACCGAGCTGCCCGCGGCCGGCGCGCCCACCGTGCTGGGCCACCAGCTGGGCCTGGTGCTGGAGCTGGTGCGCAATGGCAACTTCGTCATCAGCGCCACCCAGATCGAGCCTTTCCAGGGGCTGGATCTGGCGGAGATGGCGCAGGGTGGGAAGGCCGAGGCGCCGGCCCTGCTCGACGGCCTCAGCTACAAAGATCGCGTCTGGCGCAGCCGCTTCACCACCCTCCCGGTGTTCCAGGACCAGATCGTCAACTTTTCGGGCGAAGACCGCGAGCCGCGCGAGGGCGTCACGCGTTATGCCAATGGCACCGTGGTGCTCAAGACCGTGCAGCTGCCCGAGATCGCGCCGGGCAGCCAGGTGTTTGTGGATCTGCTGGCCCGCTCCAACGGCGATGCCTACGACCGCACCGGTTCGGTCTTCGTGATCCCACTGGGCACGAAGGAAGTAGAGAAAGGAAAGAAGAAGGCCTCGCGCACCTTCCTGGACGGCCTGCAGCGCGGCGTGGCCGCCTTGCCGGCGTATCAGAACGGCAATGGCCGGACCTACCGCGGCGTGGTCGCCACCGAGGACTACGCGCCGCTGATCGAGCTGATGCGCTTCTTCACGCCCTTTGGCGTCAAGCACTACAACCACCTGCAGCTCAAGGGCAAGACCTGGCACGAGGCCGCGCCCTACCGCATGGACATCACCGACCTGGCCCAGCGCCTCTCGGGCCAGCAACTGGCCCTGGGCGTGTTCATCGGCAACTACGACAAGGGCGGCCACAAGCTGGACCTGAACCTCACCATCCACCCCAGCGACGCCGCCACCGCCATGTTCTCCAAGCCGGTGAGCCCCAGCACTGGATCGGCAGCGCCTGCTGTCGCATCGGCACCTGCGCCGCGCCTGATCCCGCTGTTCAACACCACCAATGTGATGGAGATGGCCGAGCAGGACTACGCCACCATGTTCGACAAGCCCAAGGGCCTGGAGGTGGATTTCACCCTCGACCGCCCGCTCAAGAACGCCCGCCTGCGCTACATCAGCACCGGCCACGGCGGCTGGACCAATGGCGACGAGTTTGTGCCCAAGAAAAACACCATCCTGCTCAACGGCAAAGAGGTGTTCTCCTTCGTTCCCTGGCGCCAGGACTGCGGCGCTTTTCGCCTCTTCAACCCGGCTTCCGGCAACTTCAACGACGGCCTTTCGTCCTCCGACATCAGCCGCTCCAACTGGTGCCCCGGCACCGCAACCAACCCGATCTACATCGACCTGGGTCACCTCAAAGCCGGACGGCACCGCGTGACGGTGCGGATTCCCCAGGGACCACGCGAGGGGACGAGCTTCAGCTCTTGGAATGTGTCGGGGGTGTTGGTGGGGGAGTGAGGCGGCTTATGGCCCCGGCTTGCTGTATGCCTCTGGTCGGCATGGGGTCAGGTGTTGCCTTGGAATTTAAGGCCTGACCCCAGCTTGCGCTCTAGTCTTCTGGCAAGTCCATCCCTCAGGACTATTGACCGCCGACTTGATGGCTGCAGCGAGCAGGGAATGAGTCAGGGGCAGTAGCCGAGGACCTGGGACTCGCGCAGGGTCTCGAGGCAAGTAAGGTCGTACATTTTTGCCTCGATCAACTGTGTGCCTTCTGGCGGATGGATCAATTTGGAAATATTTTGCCGCTCTAGCTTCTTCAAACCTAAAGCGGAGGCCGCGAACTCTCGCACATAAATTGGACCATCCATATTCGCTGCAGCTATCTTGTCACCACCAAGGCGTTGCACATTGGTCTTATCAAACCCGAAGCCAAGGAAGCAAAGCACTTTGGACTTACGAATCAACTCTCTCGCCTCAGAAAACTCCTCGGAGTCCTGGTGCCGCTCTGTGTCATCGATAAGCTTCAGCTCTTTAGCGGCTGCGCGAAGGTAGTGACCAACATCGTTTGCTCCACCATAGGGAACAAAGTTAACTGAGCCCGGGAACAAACTACCTAACTTACCATACACGTGGACAATCTTGAGCTGACGGACCAGGTCCCAACTTTGCTCATCAGTGAGTGAGTAGAGGTTCTTCCAGCGCAAGAAAAAATACATCTCGAGTGACCTGTCATAGTTAAAGGTCACAAAGGAAACTCGATTGTTTAAAAGCTTGTCCGGATCCGCGTCCATCCTTGCGCCCAGATAGCTGTACCAATGGTCGCCACCTATAACAATTGGGCAAAGGGCATTCAAGTCTTCACTTGGCAACAAGCAGGCAGCAATCGCAAGCTTCCCTACTTCCATGAAGTCAGGACGACGCCCCAGAAAAGCGTCGATAGACGAGGCATTGGACATGCGAAATGCCCTCTGGAACTCCTCAAAGACGACAGCTTGCTGTGAAGACTTGCCGTGATCCGGGTTCAATAGCTTTGCCAGTCGGAGCGGCTGATAGCTCAATATCTGCTCTCTGAGACCACTCCCCAGGGGCAAACCGAAATGTCGGCTTGCACCAGCTCCCAAGACCAGAACTGTGTCCCTATCAATCAATGTCGCCCCCGCCTGCTGATTCACCTCTGCGCGACGATACAACGAAAAGGAACTGCCCAAGGGCAGCGTCTTCACGTGTGCAAATCGGCGCGAGATTTTGTGCGGCTCAAGTGCGAATCGAACGCCAATTCATGGGGGGTGATAGCCATCGCCTGGAGCAGGGACTCGGGGTCAAGGCTCGCAAGGCTTGTCAGGCTCGGCGTCACATCAGGCTCGGAGTCAGTCCTTGAGTCTGAAGGCAAGACCCGACCCTCAGCGATCTTCACCCCGCCCGAACCCTGTACTCACCCGGCGTCACCCCGAAACGCGCCCGGAAGCTCCGGCTCAGATGCGGCTGGTCGAAGAAGCCGCAGTCCAGCGCCACCTCGCTGAGGCTGAGGCGGCTGTGGGCCAGCAGCTTGGCAGCGCGCTGCAGGCGGTGCTGGCGCGCGAAGTCGCCCGGTGAGCAGCGGAAGTGGCTGCGGAAGGCGCGTGCCAGGTAGACGGGGTGCAGGCCCAGCTCTTGCGCCAGCGTGCACAGGCCATGGTTGCCAACGGTGTACTGGCTGTCATCCCGCAAGGCATCTCGGCACTGCAGCAGCCAGGGCGGCGGGCGGCCGTGCTGGCGCTCGAGGTCGCTGGCCACGGCTGCGGTCAGCTCGGCCGCCAGGCTGTCGAGGTCCAGCGGCTCACAGTCCGGGCTTTGTGCCAGGCAGAGCGCCCGGGCCAGCAGCTGCCGCGCCACCGGGCCGGACAAGGCCACGGGCTCGGGCGGCAAGACCATGGCCTGGCTGAGCGAGCCCCAGAGGCCAAAGCCCAGGTCCAGCGAGATGAAGCGGGCCTCGGCCAGCGGCTGCGAGGCGGCAAAGCAATCGGCGTGCACGGTGCCCGG
>JAIXSD010000562.1 GCA_027484885.1 Rubrivivax sp. | reverse complement strand
TCCGGAACTTGATGTCTGTTCGTGCGCGCTGAACCTCGTGCTTACTTCAGGCCATCGCTGATGGCCTTGAGCAAGGTGGCATTGGCATCGTCACCGCTGAACTCCCAGAAGAAGGCGCCACCGAGGTTCTTGTTCTTCAGGTAGATCATCTTTTCGTTGATCTGCACCGGGGTGTCGAAGCTCCAGAAGGTGGTGCCGTTGAAGATCCACTGGGCGCGCGTCACCGGGTCCACATAGCTCGGGTAGTTCAGGGTCTTGAGCACCTTGTAGTCCTCATTGCCCTTCTCATAGGTGGCCGGTGCCGGGATGGCGCCAGTCTGGTAGAGCCCGTTGTTGACATTGGGCACATTGGTCCAGCCACGGCCGTAGAAGCCGATGCCCAGGTTCAACTTCTTGGGCTGCACGCCACGATCCAGATAAGCCTGGATGGCATCCGCTGTGTTGTAGACCCGGGCATCACCGGTGGACGGATCCTTGGGCGAGCCGTACAGCGGGGCGTGGAAGTTGGTCGTGGTTTCCCAGCCGCCGTGGAAGTCGTAGGTCATCACATTGATGAAATCCAGCGAGTTCTGGGCCACCTCGGGCTGGTACTCGCGGATCTTGTCAATGCCGGCCGGCGCCGCCATGGTCAGCAGCAGACCGGGGCGAACCGCATCGAGCTGTTTGCGGAACTCCGCCACCAGACCGTTGAAGTTCTCCTTGTCCTCGGGCTTGCCGCAGGCCAGACCGCAGGCCACCGGGTATTCCCAGTCGATGTCGATGCCATCGAACACGCCAGCCGCTGCGCCTGGTCCGCCCGCGTTTTCCGTCACCGGCAGATCACCCTTGATGTAGGCGTCGATGCAGGACTTGACGAAGGCGACGCGGTTCTCCGGGCGTGATGCGCTGGAGAAGCCACGCGAGTAGGTCCAGCCGCCCAGCGAGATCAGCACCTTGAGCTTGGGGTACTTGGCCTTGAGCTTCTTCAGCTGGTTCCAGTTGCCGCGCAGCTTCTGGTCCCAGGTGTCGCCCACGCCGTCCACGCTCTGGTAGCCCTGGAAGGACTTGGTGTAGTCGGCAAAGGCGTCGCCGCCCACGCCGGTGTTCTCGTTCACCGGCACGGTCAGGCCAACCTCGCACTTGTTGTTGCGCACATTGCCGAAGGCGTAGTTGATGTGCGTCAGGCGCGAGGCGGTTCCGCCCTTGTCGATGTCCTTGACCAGGAAGTTGCGGCCGTAAATGCCCCACTGCGCAAAGTAGCCCACCACGTTCTTGGCACCGGTGTTGGTGTCAGGCTTGGCGGTTCGCACCGAGATGGCAGGAGATGCGGCCGAGGCGCCCGCCTGGTTGAAGGCCACCACGCTGAAGCTGTAGGCCGTGTCGGCGGACAGGCCGGTCACGCTGGCATTGGGGTTGGCCACCTGGGCGGCCTGGCTGCTGCCTTGCAAGACACGGTACTGCACCGTGCAGTTCGGGCCGGCTGCCACCGCGTTCCAACTCAGGTTGACGCTGTTGCTGGTCTGGCTCGGCGAAGCCAGGCCGCTGGGTGTGGCCGGCGCGGTGGCACAGACACCGCTGGCCGTGCTGGTCAGCAGGGCTGCACTCTGGGCCGAGGCATTGCCGGCCTTGTCACGGGCCCGCACGGTGTAGCTGTAGGCCGTGCCGGCTGCCAGGCCGGTGTCGGTGTGCGTGGTGGCCGTGGGCGAAGCCACCAGCGTGCCTGCGCGGTAGACGTCATAGCCGGCCACGCCGCTGCCGGCGTCGGTCGAGGCGCTCCAGTTCAGCACGATGCTGCTGGTGGTCTGGCCGCTGGCCGTCAGACCCGAAGGCACGCTGGGCGGCGTGGTGTCCACCGGGCCGCCGTCGCAATCACCGAGCGGCTTCCAGACATCCCACTGGCCCGAGTTCGTGGCCGGGCTGTTGCCCTGCGTCCACCACTTGGCCGAGAAGGCCTTGTTGGTCTGTTGCACGACCTTGCCGCTCGTGTAAACCGACGGGGCGCTCCACTCGGCCACGCCGGTGCAGTTGTAGGCCATGGCCAGGGGGCTGGCCAGCCCGAAGGCCAGGGCCAGGGCGGCCGGGATCATTGTTTGTTGCAGTCTCATGTCGTCTTGCTCCGTTGAGAGGGTTTGCTTGCGTTCACTTGCCTGCGGCCTTGGCGGCAGCGGCTTTGGCCAGGGCGGCGGCGCTCAGGTCCGCGCGCCTTGCCTCTTGCTTGAGGCTGTAGGACTTGCCACCGAAGCCGACCACCCAGTTGCTCGGCATGGGCATGGGCAGGTAGTAGTTCAGAGCGATGGTCACGCTCTGACCCGGGGCCAGGGTCTGCCAGGTCGGCAGCTTGAAGGCAGCACGGTGCACATCGTTCTTGAGGCCGCCGATGTTGTGGCCGGCCGGGTTGGTGCCGCTCTGCACGATCTTGAGCCCGAAGCCGCTCTGGTCCGTCAGCGTGGCAGGAATGGCGGTGGGCACATCGAAGCTGAAGTCGGTGCCGCCCGGCAGGGTCTGCGTGCTGTTGTTGGTGATGGTCAGCTTGGGGTTGATCGGGTAGTTGGCATCACCCAGGGCGAAGCCACCGATGCTGTAGCGGATGTCCAGGCTCTCGGTCGGCAGGGCTGTGGCGCTCAGGCGGTTGCCGTAGGGCGTGGCCGTCTTGAACTTGTTGTACAGCGCCTTCGTCAGGGTGCTGCCCATGAAGTACTCGCCCTTGGCGTTGTCGTAGGCGTAGTCACCGGCCAGCTCCCAGAACATCACACCACCGATGCCGCGGTCGGCCACGTACTGCGCCTTGACGCCGATGCTTTGCTCGTCCTCGGTGGACAGGAACACGCGCTTCTGGGCATTCCACAGCCATGGCGCAACCAGGGTCGAGTCATAGAAGCGCGCATAGCTGCCGGTCAGCTGATCGGCCGGGTTGGTGGCCGGGTTCAGGCCGTAGGCGGCCAGATAGCTGCCGGGCTTGCCGGCGGCCAGGTTCATCGCGTGCCACATGGGGTTGGAGCCTGCGGGCACTTCCTTGTTGGACACGTCCAGGTCATGCCAGAGGTTGTCGATGCCGATGGCGCCGGCACCGCACTTCTGCACCGTGCCGCCGCCGGTTCCCGGTGGGCACTTGGTCTGGTCGGTCTGTGCGGCCGTGCCCCAGAGTCCGTTGGTCCCGCCCGTCACGTCCTTCCAGCCGCGGGTGTAGTAAGGCACACCGATATTGATGCGGCCGGCCGGCAAGGCACCACGGAAGTAGTGATACGCCCAATCGGTGTTCAGGTAGCCGATGCGGCCGTACTGGGCGGCGGTGTAGTAGTTCCAGGCCTCCAGTTCCTTGTCCTTGCCATCGTCATAGAGCGCTGCATTGGGGCCGACGAACTGGTTCCAGGCGCCGTGCAGGTCATAACTCATGATGTTGACGTAGTCCAGGTACTGGGTCACCTGGTAGTTCTCCATGCCGCGCAGCAGATAGCCCGAGGCCGGCGCTGCCACAGTCAACATGTAGTGGCGGTTGTCGGCCTGACCGGCTGCGTCCAGACGAGCGCGCAGGGTCTGCATCAACACCACATAGTTCTTCACCAGGCTGCCACGGCGTGCGTTGGAGATGGTGAAGTCGTCCGGGTTGCCGGCGTCCTTCATGCTGGTGGCGTACTCGTAGTCGATGTCCACGCCGTCAAAGCCGTACTGGCGCAGGAAGGCCACGGCCGAGTCGGCGAAGGCATTGATGCCGGCCGTGTTGGCGCTGCCGTCGGCATTGGTGGTCATGGTGTAGAAGCCACCGCTGGCCACGCGCTTGCCGCTGTCGTCGAAGTAGCCGCCGGTCTCGGCCCAGCCGCCCACCGACACCAGGGTCTTGACCTGCGGGAACTGCTTTTTGTACTTGTTCAGCAGGTTGAAGTGGCCCTTGTAGCTCAGGCTCGGGTCCATCTCGGCGCCGGCCACGCCGGGCCAGGTGATGCCGGTGGCCGGGTTGTTCGGATCGTTGACATTGCCGACCGAGAGCTTGTTGGCGCCGTCCACATGGGCGAAAGCGTAGTTGATGTGGGTCAGCTGCGCCCAGGGGATGTTGCTGGCCAGGTAAGCGGGCTGGCCGTTCTTGCCGGTGCGCCAGCTGGTGAAGTAGCCGATGATGCGGCGCGGCTTGTCGGCGCCCATCTTTTCGCGGCCCTGCTCGTCGTAGACCTTGCAGTAGGCCGGCGTGGTACCCGGGGTGGTCAGCAGGCCTTCGGGCCGGCAGCGCTCATCGCCGGTGGCGGTGCCGCTGACGGTGATGCGCACGGCCGCGCTGTCGGTGCTGGCGCCCTTGTCATCGGTGGCACGGGCGACGATGTCGGCCACGCCGGCACGGGCCGTCCAGGCCACGCTGAAGGGCGCAGTGCTGTCCTCGGCCACCAGCGCGCCGTTGACGTAGAAGGCCACCTTGGCCACCGTGCCGTCGCTGTCGGCGGCATTGGCGCTCAGGGTGACGCTGTCACCGGCGCCGGGGGTGGCGCCGGCCGTCGGCGCCGTCAGGGCCACCGTGGGCGGCTTGTTGACCGGGCCGGCCGTCACGGTGACAGCCTGGGTCTTGGTGTTGGTCGCACCCTTGTTGTCGGTCACCGTCAGGCTGACGTTGTAGCTGCCGGCGGCGGCGTAGCTGCGGCTGGCCGTGGCGCCGGTGGCCGTGCCACCATCGCCAAAGTTCCAGGCATAGCTGGCGATGGTGCCGTCCGGGTCGCTGGAGCTGCTGCCGTTGACGCTCAGCGTCAGGCCACTGGCCGTGCTGGTGAAGGCAGCCACGGGCGGCTGGTTGGCCACAGTGCCCACGGTCACCTGGCTGCTCTTGCTGCTGGTGGCGCCCTTGTCATCGGTCACCGTCAAGGTGATGGTGTAGGTGCCGGCTGCGGCATAGCTGCGGCTGGCGGTGGCGCCGGTGGCGGTGCCGCCGTCGCCAAAGGTCCAGGCGTAGCTGACCACGCGGCCATCGGCATCGGTCGAGCCGCTGCCGTTGACGCTGACGACCTGGCCGCTGACGCTGCTCGTGAAGGCGGCAACCGGCGGCTGGTTGACCACGCCGTCACAATCGCCGAGCGATTTCCACACATCCCACTGGCCCGAATTGGTGGCCGGGCTGTTGCCCTGGGTCCACCACTTGGCCTGGTAGGCCTTGTTGCTTTGTTTGGCGAGGCCGCCAGAGGTGTAGATGGTGCTGGC
>JAIXSD010000324.1 GCA_027484885.1 Rubrivivax sp. | reverse complement strand
TCAAACGCCGCGTCCAGCGTCGGGTCGACATTGAGGCGGTGGGCGCGGGCGCTCTCGCGCATCAGGGCCAGCAAGGCATTGATGGTGCCGGTGTGGGCGGCGAAGCGGCGCTGGGCGTCGTCGTCCTGCGCGGCCAGGTCTTGCAGCTGCTGCCATTGCTGCTGCAGGCGCTGGGCCAGGGCGGGCAGGGTGCTGGGCAGGGTGCTGGGCAAGGCGCTGCTCGCCAAAGGCGGCGCGGCAGCCCAGGCCAGCAAGGCGTTCAGCTCAGCGCTCGCGGCCTGGCTGGCCTGGCTTTCGCTGCGCTCGGCTTTGAGCTCGCCGCGCTGGCGCACCAGGGTGTTGAGCACAGCCGCCTGTTGCGCCAGGGCGGCCAGGCCGCGGCGTTCCAGCTCGGCGCTCTGCGCGTCTTGGCCGGCTTTGCGCAGCAGAGGCCAGCTCAGCAAGGCCAGGGCCAGCAGCATGACCGCGCCGACCAGCAGGAACTTGCGCGAGAAACTCAGCCGCCCCGACAGCCAGCTGGCCGGCGCCAGCAGGCGCAGCCAGGAGGCCTGCTCCAGGCCGGGGGGGGTGGCGGCGGCTTTCATGGCCGGGGTCAGTCCAGATTGGCGGTCAGCAGGACTTTCACGCCGGCGCCGCTGGGCTTGCGCGAGACATAACCGATGGCGCCGGGCGTGCTTTGCACCAGGCGGGTCACTTCCTCGTCGCTGTCCACCTGGCGCGGCGGCAGGCCCATGCCGGTGAAGCTCTGGCGTGCCCAGTAGGCGCGCAGCTGGCCGGGGCTGCGGCCGGTCACCTGGTCGTAGAAGCTGCGGCGCAGGCTGGTGCCCTCGCGCAGATCGATGGGCTGGATGGGCTGGCCGTCGGGCCAGTTCTGCTGCTGGCGCAGAAAGATCTGGGTGACACGCTCGGGGCTGATCTTGTCCAGGGCCACATCCTTGTGGGCGATGACGATCAGCTCGGTGGCGGCCAGGGCCGGCTGGGGCGCGGTGACCCAGAACAGGGCCAGCAGGGCCGTCATGGGCAGGGCGACGCGTGGCAGCAGAGAGGAGCGCAGATTCAATTTCATGGTGGGGCCCTCCTCAGAACACCAGGTCCAGCGTGACGCTGAACAGCTGGAGCTTGTGGTTGAAGGGCAGGGCGGGCACGGCCAGCGGGCCGGGCGTGCCGGGGCTGGGCGTGCGCATCAGGTCGAGCTGGGTTTTGAGCGCCATGTTCTCGCGCCAGTCCCAGCGCAGGCCCAGGCTGAGCGAGCGGCTGCTGATGTTGGCGAACTGCTGGGCCGTGTTGAAGCCTTGCTGAAGCTGCTGCAAGCCCCCGTCGAGCTGCGAATTGAGGCCGGTGGCGGCCAGGGCGCTGGTGTCGAGCACGGCGCTGGAGCGCTTCATCTGGGCCACGGCGAGGTAGGGCGTGAAGTCACCGAAGCTGCGCGCCAAGGTCAGGCTGTAGCCGCGGCCGCGACCGACCAGGTCGTTGTGCGGGTTCATCCAGGTCAGCTCGGCCAGCACTCGCCAGTGTTGCCAATTGCCGTCCAGGCCGATGCTGGTGTAGTCGGGCCGGTTGTCGAAGGGGTTGCGCAGGGCCGCCAGGCCGCGCGACTTGGCCTGCAGCGCAGCCAGCATGGGCGCGGGCAGCAGGGGATTCTGGGCCAGTTGCTGCAGCGCGCCGTTGACTTGATCCAGGCCGCTGTTGAGTTGATCGACCTGGGCGGAGCGCAGCACATAGCGGTCGATCCGGGTGTGCGAGACGCGCAGGGTCAGGTCTTGCAGATTGGCGCTGAGGCTGAAGCCCAGCAGGCCGCGCAGGCTGGCATCGGCCGAGATGGCGGGCGCGAAGTTGTTGAAACGGTGGGTGTAGTCGTAGCGGCCGCCGAACACTTGCGCCAGCAGGCTGGCGTCACCGAGGTTGAGGCGCCAGTGCAGATCGGCGCCGTCCAGGCTGGCCACGCTGTTGGTCAGGGCGTAGATGGCCGGCGCCGGGCGCACGGTCAGGTTGGCATAGCCGATCTCGGCGATGCTGGAGTCAAAGAACAGCGGGCTGCGCAGGCGGCCCAGATTGAGGCTCAGGCCCTGGCCCAGCTGCTGACGCAGGGCGGCGATGCGCAGGCGCGGCTTCATGTCCTCACCGGCCCGGGCCACGCCTTGCACTTGCAGTGTGGTGCCCTGGGCAGGCTGCCATTCCAGCTGCAGGCCCAGGGCCGTGTCCATATTCGCCGACCAGCCTTTTTGCACCGGCCGCAGCTGGGAGAAGGAGGTGATGACGCCGGCCGTGGCGTTGTCGTTGTGGGCCAGGCCCAAGGTGGCAAAGCCGGAGAAGCGCAGCGCGCTGCCCTGGCCGCCGCCCGCCGGACTCGGTTCACCGGGCTCGCCCGTGGCTTGCGCGTGGGCGTTGGCGCCGGCCAGCAGGCTGGTCAGGCCGGCCGCGGCGGCCAGCAGCCAGGCGGCGCGGCGCTGGCGGGCTGTGTGTTTGTTTTTTCCTTGTGTCCGCATCAAAGCTTCCCCTCGCTGTGACCCGCGTCATGGCCGGCGGGTCCGAAATTGAGCGGGAGCTTGGCGGGTCAGCGTTGAATTTGCGTTGAATCGCGCGTGGGCAAGCCCTGGCGCTGGGCGGCCGTGCGCTGCAGGAGCAGGCCCGCGCCCATGGCCTGGCCGGCGTGCTGGGCTTGCTCGAGCGCCTGCTCGACCTCGGCGCGCGGGTCGCCCAAGGCCTCCAGCGCCTGGGCGCGCATGCGCCAGAGCTCGGGCAGCAGGTAGAACTCCTGGCGCTCGCGCGCCTTGGGCAGGCAGGCATCCACTTGCGCCAGGGCTTCCTCGGCCTGGCCCAGGTTCAGCAGGGCTTCGATCAGGAAGGACAGGAAGGTGGCTTCGGTGCTGGGCATGGCCACGGCCGAGGCGCAGGCCGCCTGGCGGATGGGCAGCAGGCCGGCCGGGTCGCCCCCGGCCGCCTGGCTCCAGCCCAGCACCAGGGCGCCCACGGCCTGCCACAGGGCCAGGCCGTGGCGCTGGGCCAGGGCCAGCAGCTCCAGGCTCAGCGGCAGGGCGGCCTCGGGACGGCGCAGATGGCGCAGCAGCACCGCGTTCATGGCCAGGGCAAAGCCCAGGGTGTGTGCATGGCCCAGCTCGCGTGCCTGCTGCAGGCCCAGCTGGCTTTGCGCCAGGGCTTCGTCCACCCGGCCTTGCAGGGCCAGGGGCCAGCCCAGCATGGCGCGCGCGGCAATGCCGCCATGTTCGCCAAAGCGCTGGGTCAGTTGCGTGAGCTGGCGGGCGGGCAGGCGATCACCGGCCGCCGCGGCCTCGGCCAGGGCCTCGCAGGAGGCTTGCAGCTGGCCCAGGAAGAACAGATTGTTGCCCAGGGCATAACGCGCTTGCACAGCGGCAGCGGCATCGCCGGTGTCGGCGGCCACGGCCAGCAGCTCCTGTGCCAGGGCCAGCACCGGGCGCTCGTCCGGGCCGCTGCGGCTGCCCAGCCACAAGCCCCAGAGTGCTTGGAAGCGCTGGCCCGGGCCGCTGCTGGCGCCGGGCTCGTCGCAGGCCTCCAGCGCCTGGCGGTAGCAGTGGCGCGCGGCCGGCGAGCCGTAGCCCTCCAGAGCCAGCAGGCCATGGCCCAGGCCCATCAACAGGGGCAGTCGCAGGCGCTGCACCAGGGCCGGCGTGGCCTCGGGCAGTTGCAGGGCGGCCAGGCCTTGCTCGAAACCGTGGCGCGCTTCCTGGTGCGCCGATTGGGCGGCGGCGCGCTCGGCCGCCTGAAGCCAATAGTGCGCGGCCACCGGGTCGCCGGCGGCGTGCAGATGCTGGGCCAGGGCCTCGGGGGCCTCGGCGGCCAGGCTGGCGAAGGGGCCCATCAAGGCCTGGGCGGCGCGGCGGTGCAGGGCGCGGCGTTCGCCGGCGCTGAGGGTCTCGAGCGCCGCGTCGCGAATCAGGGCATGGCGGAATTGCCAGTGCTGTGGGCCGATGGCCTGCAGCAGATCGAGCCGCGCCAGCTGGGCCAGCTGTTGCTGCAGCGGGCCGGCGGGCAGCTGCAGCAGCTCTTGCAGCAAAGGCGGCGAGCAGCTGCTGCCCAGCAGGGCCGCGCCCTGGGCCAGGCGCTTGGCTTCGGCCGGCAGGCGGTCGAGGCTGGCGGCCAGCAGGTCCCAGAGCGTGGCGGGCACCTTGTCCTCGGGGCGCAGGCGCAGCGAGCGCGCCAGCTCTTCGGCAAACAGCGGCACGCCAGCGGCGCGCTGCAGCACCTGCAGGCGCTGGGCCGGCGGCGGCGGGGCGCCGTCGAGCTGGTCGATCAGGCGGCCCATGTCTTCGGTCGGCAGGGGCTGCAGGCTCAGGCAGAGGTCGAGGCGGGCGCGCAGTTCCCCGGGCGGCGCTTCGCGCGAGCTGAGCAGCAGCAGGCCCGGGGCACGGCTTTCGGCGGGGCGCTGCAGATGGAGCTGCAGAAGCTCCAGCGTCGAGGGGTCGGCCCAGTGCAGGTCTTCCAGCAGCAGCAGTTGCGGCCGGCCCTGGGCCAGGCCTTCGAACAGCTCGCAGAGCAGGGTTTGCAGCTCGCGCTTGTGCAGGGGTTCGCTGCCGGGCGAGGGGTTCTGGGCCTGCTGCAGCAGCAAGGGGCGCAGCAGGCTGCGCGCGGCGGCCTGTGCGGCCGGGGCAATGCCCGCGTGTTGCAGCAGCAGGCCGAGCGCTTGCTCCCCTTGGGCTTCGTCGCCCTCCAGGGCCGCGCCCAGGCGCCGGCGCAGGGTGGCGCGCACCGGCTGCAACGGGGTGTGGCGGTACTCGGGGCGGCAGTGCAGCTGCGAGATGGGGGGAGCGGGCTGGCCGTGCTCGCTGCTCAGCTGCTGGCGCAGGGCCAGCAGCAGCCGGGTCTTGCCCAGGCCGGGCTCGCCCTGCACCCAGACCGTGCGGGCGGCCTGCTGGGCGCGCGCCCATTCCTGCTGCAGCTGGGCCAGCTCGGCGCTGCGGCCGACCATGGGTTTGAGCGTGTCCAGGCGGCTTGCGGCTTGCTGCGGGCGGGCGGCCAGCAGCTCGGCGCTGCCGCCTGCGCTGCTGGGGGAGGCGAAGCGGTGGTGGCGTTCGCTTTGCTGCTGCAGCTCGGTGCTGACGCGGATGCGCCCGGCCTCGGCCTGCAGGGCCAGCTTGCGCGCCTGGCGCGAAAGCGCGCCCACGCTGTCGGGCGAGGCCTGCTCGGGGTCGGCATGGACCCAGCCCACATGCAGACCCTGGCGCAGGGCCCAGGGCTCGTGCTCGGCGTTGTGCGCTGCCGCCAGTTCCAACGCGGCGTCCAGGGCCAGGCGGGGCGCCTGCTCCTGCGCACGCGGGTGGCCGAAAAAGGCCAGCAGCTCGCCGCCCTCGGCCCGCTGCACATGGGCGCCGCGCGCCTGCAGCGATTGCCGGGCGGCGTGCATCCGGGCCTGCAGGGCGGCGGCCAGGGCCTCGGCCTCGCGGTCGGCCTCTTCGGCCGGGGCCTCCCACTCGCAGGCCAGGGCGACGACGCGGCGGCGCTCGGCGCGGGCGGCCGGGCTGGGCGTTGTGTGTGTGCCGCTGTGGCGCAGGCGCTCGGCCAGCTCCAGGGTGGCGGCTTGCGGCTGCAGCTGCAGCTCGGCCTGCAGCTGGCCACGGAACTGCTCGAACAAGGCCAGGGCTTCGCCTGCCGCCGAGGGCGCCAGCATGCGCATGCAGCGGCGCAGGGCGGGCTCGCACCAGGGGTCTTGGGCCAGGGCGCGGCGGGCGCAGGCCAGGGCGGCCTCCGTCTCGCCGGCGTCTTCGTGCAGCTGGCCCAGAGCCTCCAGCAGCTGCTGGGCCTGGCGCAGCAAGGCCTCGCGGCGCGGCTGCAGCCAGGCCTCGAAACCGGGGGCCTCGGGCAGCTGCAGGCCGTCCAGCAAAGGGCCGCGGTACAGGCTCAGGGCTTGTTGCAGGGCCTGGCGGCGCGCCTCGGGCTGGGGCGTGGCGGCGTCCAGCTGGGCCAGGGCGAAGTCACGGCAGTCCAGCTGCCAGGCCAGGTCCTCGCGCAGCTGCAGCTGCTTTTTGTTGTCGCTGATCAGGGGCTCCAGCGCCGGCTGCTCGGGCCAGAGCTGGGCCAGCACCCGGCGCAGGTCGAACAGGGCGCGGCGCAGATTGGCGCGTGCCTGCTCCAGCGTGGAATCGGGCCAGAGCGTTTCGGCCAGCAGCTCGCGCGCCAGCGGCCCGGTCTGCAGCACCAGCATGGCCAGCAGGGCGCGCACCTTGTCGTAGGGCAGGGGCAAGACCTGACCCTGGGGCCCGCGCAAGTCGAAGCCGCCCAGCAGGCAAAGCCGGGGCAGCTGGGGCAGGGCGGGGTGGGGCACGGGCCGCGTGAGGGGCGCAGGGGCGGCCGGGGCTGCGGCAGGGGGCTCGGAAAACTGGGGCGGCATGGTGCAAAAGAATCAGGCGGCAGTATGCCCGGCTGATGTGACAGCCGCCCGGCCGGGGTTTTGCAGCTCGGTCGCTGTGGGACATGCCGCGCCGCAGCATGTGGCCTGCTGCGGAGGCTGGTGACGCCGCGCGAGATCGCCTGCAAGCCGCGGAATCGCCGCGGCTTCACGGGCCTGGGCGAGGATGCGACGCGGTGGCTGTGAGTGCGGGCTCGCAGGGCAGGCGCGCTGTGGGGGCTGGGGCAGAATCCGCCGATCCTATTTCCCCTGGAAGTTTTGAACATGGCCTCAGTCTTGATCGTCGGCGCCTCGCGCGGCATTGGTTTGGAATGGGTGCGCCAGGCGCGCGCGGCGGGTGACCGGGTGGTGGCCACGGCGCGTGATGAAGAAGGCCTGCAGCGCCTGCGCGAGCTGGGCGCGGTGGCGCTGAAATTGGACGTCATGAACACCGCCAGCGCGTCCGGCCTGGCCTGGCAGATCGATGGCTATGCCTTCGACCAGATCGCCCTGGTGGCCGGGGTCTTCGGCAGCCGCACCACGGGCTTGCAAACACCGACCGAGGCGGAGTTCAACACCGTCATGCAGACCAATGTGCTGGGCCCCATGCGGGTGCTGCCGCAGCTGCAGGATGCGCTGGCGCCAGGCGCGCGCATCGCCATCATCTCCTCACGCATGGGCTCGATCAGCCTGCGCAGCGGCAGCCACGGCTGGTTGTACCGGGCGTCCAAGGCGGCGGTCAATTCGGTGCTCAAGGATGCCTCCCTGCTGCTGCAGGACAAGGCCTGCTGCATCAGCTTTCACCCCGGCTGGGTGCGCACCGATATGGGCGGCGCCGATGGCGACATCGATGTGCAGACCAGCGTGGCCGGTATGCGCACCGTGATGGCGGGCTTGAGCGCGGCCGACAACGGCAGCTTCATCAACTACGACGGCCAGCGCCTGAGCTGGTGAGGGCGGGGCGCATGGGCGGAATGATGATGACGACGAAGACCCGAACGGTGCTGCGGCGCCTGGCCTGGGGTGTGGGCGGGCTGTGCCTGGGCCTGATCCTGCTGGTCCTGGCCTGGCTGGCCAGCAACAACCGTTGGGTGGATGCCGAGCCGCAGCCGCGCCCGGCCGCACTGCAGCCGCCGCCTGTGGCCTTGGCCGCCGAGGCCAATGGGTTCTTTGATCTGACTGGCTTGCTCGCCGGGCCCCAGGCCCAGCCCTCGCGCGTGGGCCAGGCCTTGTGGGCCACGCCCACGCCGGAACAGGCCACGGTGGCCGACGCCCATCTGCTGCCGCAGCCGCGCGATGCCGCCTGGAGCTGCAGCTGGGATCTGAACGACTGCCTGGGCCTGTGGTTGCAAGACCAGGAGGGTTTGCGCCT
>JAIXSD010000768.1 GCA_027484885.1 Rubrivivax sp. | reverse complement strand
CCGTAGCTGTCGAAGCGGGGGCGGGCGCCCATCAAGGCCAGGGCCTGGGCGATGGGGCCGCCTTCGCTCTTCAGGTTGTCGGTGCCCCAGAGCACCATGGCGATGGACTCGGGCAGCGGATGGCCGGCGCCCATGTGCTTGGCCAGCAGTCGCTCGGCCTGCTTGGCGCCGTCCTTGACGGCGTAGGCGCTGGGGATGCGGAAAGGGTCGAAGCCGTGCAGATTGCGGCCGGTGGGCAGCACGGCCGGCGTGCGCAGCAGGTCGCCACCGGGGGCCGGGCGCAGGAAGCGGCCGTCGAGTGCGCGCAGGATGCCGTCAATCTCGCGGTCCTCGGCCATCAGCTGATCCAGCGCGTGCAGGCTGTGCAGCAAGGGCTGATCGCTGGCCGCACTGCCGGCCACCGGCAGGCCCTGGGCCACCAGGCGCTCGATCAGCGCGCGCTCGGGCTTCTGGCCCTGCGAGGCCTCGGCACAGGACATCAGCAGATCCACCCGCTCGGCGGGGCTGGGCGCGCGGCCGACCACATGCAGGCCGTAGGGGATCAAGGTGTATTCGAGCTCAAGCACCGCATCCTTGAGCTGGCTCATCGCGCGCTCGGCCTGCTTGCCCCAGGCGGGTTCGGCCTCAGCCAGGTTCAGCGCCGCGGCTTGCGCCTGCACCATCAGGGCCAGCTCGTCCCGCTCAGCCTTTGCCTCGGGCTCCAGGCTGCGCACGCGCTCCAGCAGGTCCTTCAGGTCGACCAGGCCTTTGTACAGCCCCGCTTCGGCCACCGGCGGCGTCAGATAGCTGATCAGCGTCGCGGCGGCGCGGCGTTTGGCGATGGTGCCTTCAGACGGGTTGTTGGAGGCGTACAGGTAGAAGTTGGGCAGGTCGCCGATCAGGCGGTCGGGCCAGCAACGGCCCGACATGCCGGCCTGCTTGCCTGGCATGAACTCCAGCGCGCCGTGGGTGCCGAAATGCAGCACCGCATGGGCGCCGAAGTCCTCGCGCAGCCAGCGGTAAAAGGCCGAGAAGGCATGGGTGGGCGCAAAGCCCTGCTCGAAGAGCAGTCGCATCGGGTCGCCTTCGTAGCCGAAGGCCGGCTGGATGCCGACGAAGACATTGCCGAAGCGCTCACCCAGCACAAAGATGTGGCTGCCATCGCTTTGCTGCTTGCCGGGCGCGGGGCCCCAGTGGGCTTCGATGTCCTTCAGATACTTTTCGCGCCGCAGGTGTTCATTGGCCGGGATGCGGTGGTGCACATTTGCCATGGCGCCATAACGCGCAGCATTGCCGGTGATCAGGCGTTCGCGAAGTGCGTCCACCGACTCCGGCATCTCGACCGTGTAGCCCTCGCGCGCCATCGCCGCCAGGGTGTTGTAGAGCGACTCGAACACCGACAGAAACGCGGCCGTGCCGGTGGCGCCGGCATTGGGCGGGAAGTTGAAGATCACGGCAGCCACCCGGCGCTCGGCGCGCTCGCTGCGGCGCAGATCCACCAGCTTGCCCACTCGGGCGGCCAGGGCATCGGCGCGCTCGATGCAGCTGTGCATATCGTGCGCATCGACCACGTTCTCGAAGCGGCAGGCGTGGCTGCAGCCGGTGCAGGCGATGTGGCTGGCATTGGCGCGGCCGCCAAACACCATGCCGCCGGTGGCGCCGTCCAGCTCGGGGATGGCCACCATGATGGTGCTTTCCACCGGCATCAGGCCGCGCGCAGAGCCGCCCCATTGGTCCAGGGTTTGAAACTCCACCGGGTGCACGGCGAGGTAGGGCACGTCCAGCCCGGCCAGCACATCCTCGGCGGCCTTGGCGTCGTTGTAAGCCGGGCCACCGACCAGGGAGAAGCCGGTCAGCGAGACCAGGGCGTCGATGAGGGGGCGGCCCTCCGGCGTCTGGAAATAGGCGGCGATGGCCGGGCGCTGGTCCAGGCCGGTGGCAAAGGCCGGGATCACGCGCAGGCCGCGTGCCTCCAGCGCGGTGATGACGCCGTTGTAGTGGTCGGCATTGCCGGCCAGCACATAGGAGCGCATCAGCAGCAGGCCCACGGTGCCGCGGCTGCCGGTGCTGGCCACCTTGGGCAGGGCTGGGGCCGTGGTGGCCATCAGGCCCACTGCGCTCGGGTGGCTCATCTTGGGGTGGTAGAGGCCCACCTCGGGGTAATCGATGGGCTGCTCGGGCCGGGCCTGGCCGCGCAGGGCTTTGCGCGGGCCGTCGGCATAACGGTCTACCAGCAGGCGCACCATATTGCCAATATTGTCCTGAGAGCCGGCCAACCAGTACTGCAGGGTCAGGAAGTAGGCCCGCACGTCCTGGGCCGTGCCGGGGATGAAGCGCAGGATCTTGGGCAGCATGCGCAGGGTCTTCATCTGCTGGGCGCCGGCTGTGCCTTGGTTCTTGCCCTTGTTTCCGTCCTCCTTGCCCGGTGGCTTGCCGCGCAGGCGCTTCAGGAAAGCCATGGCACCGGTGGCTGGTGCGGACATGTCGAACTTGCCCATGCGGGTCAGCTTGGTCACCTCGGCCGCCGACATGGCGCAGACCATGGCATCGCAGTGCTCGCGCCGAGCCTGCAGGTCGGGCAGGATGGGCAGGAAGTGATCTTCCAGGAACAGCATGGTGGCGATCACGATGTGCGCCCGGCCAATGGCTTGCTGGCAGCGTGCCAGGGCCTGCGGGTTGTCGCCCCATTCAGCGGCGGCATGCACGGTCAGGCGCAGGCCCGGCAATGACTGGGCCAGCAGCGCGCTGGCCCGCTCGGCGGCGCTGGCCAGATGGCTGTCCATGGTCACCAGCACCACATTCATGGGGCTCGCGCCGGTGTCGCGTTCAGCGACTGAAATGCGCTTTGGCGTCATACAAGGTCTCGATGGTGATCACCGGTACGCTTCGGCTCAGGGCATAGGCCTCGGTGTTGCGGCGCGCTTTGCCGCGCACGAAGAAGGGGATCTTGCGCAGCTCTTTTTCGGCATCCGGGGCCCAGGTGGCCAGGATCGTGGCTGCGGGTTCGGCTTGCGTGTCTGTCTGTGCGGCGGTGTGCGAGGCGGGCTCGGCCGGCAGTTCGATCAGCACCGGCGCCACCACGGCTTGGGTTGCCCGCGCTGGGCCACCCAGGTGCGAGGGCGCTGCATCCTCGTGGAATTCGAAGTCGCCGCGGAACATGCCGATCAGATGTTCCTCCAGGCCCATCAT
>JAIXSD010000165.1 GCA_027484885.1 Rubrivivax sp. | reverse complement strand
CCCAGGGACAGCTCCAGCAGCGAGCCGCCTTCGGCCGCCTCGGGGCCGGACTGCGTGCCGGTTCCCATCAAGTCGCCCGGCTGCAGATTGCAGCCATTGCTGGCGTGGTGGGTCAGCATCTGGGCCAGGGTCCAGTAGGCATGCTTGAAGTTGGAGCGCATCAGGCGCGTGGCGGGCTCGCCGGCGGCGCGCATCTTCTCGGTCTGGATCCAAACTTCCAGCTCAATCGCATAGCCGCCTTCGGCACGGTTGCGCGCCGAATCGATGTAAGGCAGCGGCTGGGGGTCTTCGGCCGGGTGAGAGAAAGGCACGCGGAAAGGCTCCAGCGCCTCCATGGTGACGATCCAGGGCGAGATGGTGGTGGCGAAGTTCTTGGCCAGGAAGGGGCCGAGCGGCTGGTACTCCCAGGCCTGCACATCGCGGGCCGACCAGTCGTTGAGCAGGGTCACGCCGAACAGATGCTCATCGGCCTGCTCCATCGGGATCGGGGTGCCCAGCTCGTTGCCGCTGGCCACGAAGACGCCCAGTTCCAGCTCGTAGTCCAGGCGCTTGCAAGCGGCCAGCACCGGCACTTCGGCATCGGGCGCTTTGAGCTGGCCCAGCGGGCGCCGCACCGTGCCACCGCTGACGCCGATGGACGAGCTGCGGCCGTGGTAGCCGATGGGCACCCATTTGTAATTGGGCAGCAGCGGGTTGTCCGGGCGAAACAGCTTGCCCACCGTGGTGGCGTGGTGGATGCCGGTGTAAAAGTCGGTGTAGTCGCCGATGCGGCAAGGCACGGCCATCTGCGCCTCGGCCTGGGCCAGCAGGCAGGCGCTCAGGGCGGCCTCTTGCTTGGAGCCGGCCAGCAGTGCATCGAACAGGGCCTGGCGCAGCTCCAGGCGCGCCGCCGAGGGCTGGCCCATGAAGGCGTTCAGACTGCCATCGGCCAGGGGCTGCAGCAGCACCTGCACGATGCTGCTCCACTTGCCGGCGGCAGCGGCCAGGCGCAGATCGAGGATCTGGTCACCGATGGCCACACCGACGCGGGCGCTCTCATTGCTGCCGGCGCGGCGGAACAGGCCGTAGGGCAGGTTCTGGATGGGGAAGTCGGTGTCGGCCGCGTTGGCGCTGTCCACCCAGGACAGGGCGCTGGGGCTGTGGGTGTGGTCGATCAAGCTCATGGGGTTCTCAAACTATCGGTCAATATTGCTGAAGTCGATTCAGGCGCTGAAGCGGTCTTGCAAGCCGCTCCAGCACTGGGCATAACTGCGCTCCAGCGCGCCACCGTTCAGGGCGAACTCGGTGGGCAGCAAACGCCAGCGGGTCTCGAACATGAAGGCCAGGGTGTGGTCCAGCTTGTGCGGCGCCAGGTCCACGCTGCTGGCCTTGGCGAAGGCTTCGGTGTCCGGGCCGTGCGGCACATAGGCATTGTGCAGGCTGGAGCCGCCGGGCTTGAAGCCCTCGGGCTTGGCGTCGTACTGGCCCAGCACCAGGCCCATGAACTCGCTCATCACATTGCGGTGGTACCAGGGCGGGCGGAAGGTGTCTTCGGCCACCATCCAGCGCGGCGGGAAGATCACAAAGTCCACATTGGCCCAGCCGGCGGTGTCGCTGGGCGAGGTCAGCACGGTGAAGATGCTCGGGTCTGGGTGGTCGAAGCTGATCGAGCCGATGGTCATGAAATGCGCCGTGTCGTATTTGTAGGGCGTCAAGTTGCCATGCCAGGCCACCACATTGAAGGGCGTGTGGCCCTGCTCGGCGCGCCAGAGCTTGCCACCGAACTTCTTGATGATCTCGTAGGCGCCCGCCTCGGCTTCGAAATGCGCCACCGGGGCCAGGAAGTCGCGGGGATTGGCCAGGCCATTGGAGCCGATCGGGCCCAGCTCCGGCAGGCGGAAGGGCGCGCCGTAGTTCTCGCAGATATAGCCGCGCGAGGGACCGTCCACCGCCACCTTGAAAGCCAGGCCGCGCGGGATCAGGGCGATCTCGCCGGGCTTCACGTCCAGACGGCCAAGCTCGGTCGTGATGCACAGCGCGCCCTGCTGCGGCACGATCAGCAGCTCGCCGTCGGCGTTGACGAAAGCGCTGCGCTCCATCGAGGCATTGGCCAAGTAAAGGTGGGCGGCCATGCCCACTTGGGCATCGGGGTCGCCGTTGACGACCAGGGTGCGCAGGCCGGCGACGAAATCAGTGCGAGCCTCGGGGATAGCGGTCGGCGCCCAGCGCAGCGGGTCCGGCGGCGCGGCCTGGCCTTCGGCCACGCCGGTCTTGAGGAAGGCATGACTCAAGGGCTGATAACTGCCCACCACGACGGAGGGCTGGCGGCGGTACATCCAGGTGCGCAGGTTCTCGGCACGCGGCGCGGTGAAGGCCGCCCCCGAGAGCAGCTCGGCGTAGAGGCCATGGGCCACCTGCTGCGGGCTGTTGCGGCCCACGGGCAGGCTGCCGGCCACGGCCTCGGTCACATGCTGGTTGCCGAAACCGGCTTGGTAGTTCAGGGCTTCACTCATGGTGCAGATTCGTTGGAAGTCAAAGTCGATGTTTCAAGTTCGCGGGCCAGGTCGATCGCCTCGCGCAGCAGCGCGCTGTCGCCGATCTGGTTGGCCAGGATCAAGCTCAGCTTGGCCAGAAAGCGCTGGGCCTGGCCCTCGTCCAGATCGCTCTGGGCGGCGATCAGGTG
>JAIXSD010000235.1 GCA_027484885.1 Rubrivivax sp. | reverse complement strand
TCAAATGCTGGGGCATCGTCGGATCGTCGCTGTTCCTGCTGCTGTTCTGGTTCGCCCTGCATGCCCGGATCCTGCATGACCATGTGTCCTACAGCCACTTGATGAGCCGTCGCAGCTTCTTGGATGCGCAGTGGTTTTGGCCCGGGATGCCGGGGCGGCCGCCTCATCTCAAGGGCGGGCATGGCGGCCCGGGTTATCGGAAGACACAGGCCCTCATCGCCTTGTCTGCCTTGTCGGTGCTGACCCTGCTCTTTGCCATGCTGATTGCGGCCTACAGCGCGGGTGCTGAAGCGAAAGACAGCAACAGCCCCACACGGGATGGCGCCGCGCAAGCCGGGGCCTCTGCGAGTGCCAGCGCTCCTGCGCGATCTGCCAGTGAGGCTCAGCCGCAGCCCCCAGCGTCCGCTGCATCTCGCCCGAGCTCCGCGCCTGGCCAGCCGGTGCGCGGCAGCTAGGTTGCACCGTGGTCGTCGCGGCGCGCATTCGTCCATCCCCTTGCTGCCCCTGTTTCAGGGGGCGCTGCTCGCACGCAGCGGTGCTACAGTGATTTCACCCGCAGGGACCCACCCCCACTGAGCCGCCGGGACAGGCCGCCAGCACGAGACAACACCCGCCATGATGGCGAGACCGGCGCCTACCGATGGCTTGCCCGCTGCAACGATGGACCCGCGCGCGTTCTCACAATTTCGACGTCAGCTCTGTGCCTGGGCCGCCTTGGCCTCGGGCAGCATGGGCGCAGCCCGAAGCGCCCCGGCGCAGGCTTCAGAGGCGGGCGCCACCTCAGCGCTGCGCTGGGTGGCCGGCGACCTGCCACCGTTTGCCTGGCAGGGCAGCGAAGGCCCGCAGGGTTATGCCTATGAGCTGGCCCAGCTGATGGCCGAGCGCCTGGGCCGGCGCGATGCGGTGCAGTTTTTCCCCTGGGCGCGCGCGGTGCGCATGACCGAGGCGGGCGAGGCCCTGGGCGTGTTCCCGCTGGCGCGCACGCCGGACCGCGAACACAAATTCCGCTGGCTGATCCTGCTCATGCATATCAGCTACACCCTGGTCGGCCGCGCGGGCAGCCGGCCGCTGGACCTGGACGCCCTGCGCAGCCGGCGCGTCGGCGTGCTGCGGGGCTCGCCCATCATCAAGAATCTGCAGACCGAGCGCTTCAGCCAGATCATCGAAGCCAAGGACTACAAAGACCTCTTGCGCATGCTGCGCGCCGACATGCTGGACGCCATCTACGCCGGCGCACCCATGATCCAGGCTGCCATTGAATTGAATGGTTATGCCCGCAGCGCGTTCCGAACTTTCGCGCATCTCGGCGAGGCCGATCTCTACATGGGCTGCTCCCTCCATGTGAGCGAGGCCGAGGCCGATCGCTGGCAGCATGCCTACCAGCAGCTGGTGGCTGACGGCAGCGTCGCACGGCTGCAGCAGCGCTATTTCAGATAGGGGTCTGCGCCCAGCCCCGTTCGGGCGGCTTTGCGTTATGGTCCAGGCATCGCTGGCCCGGTGCTCAGCGTTTTTGATGCCGGTTGCTCCGCTCGTGAACTGTCTCGCTCCATCCCGCCCTCATCGCCGTTCGGTGGCGCTGTGTCTGCTGCTCCTGTGGGCTATGAGCACAGCTTGGGCTGCGGGCTGCCGCCACGCCCTGCGCATTACCCGCGCGAGCTGGCCGCCGTATCTGGTCAACCATGAGAGCGGTCAGCACAGCGGCCTGGACTTTGAGATCCTGCAGGCGCTGATGAACGAAACCGGCTGCCGCCTGCAGTGGGTGGACCCGCTGCCGCGCCGCCGCCGGCTCATGCAGCTGCAAGAGGGCGAGATCGATCTGATCCTGGCCGCCACGCCCAAGAGCCCGCCGGCGCCGGGCGCGCGCTACACCCGCAGCTACCGTGACGAGGTGCTGGGCGTGCTGGCCCTGCGCAGCCTGCAAGGCCGCGAGCTGCCGGCACCGGCGGCGCGCTTGAGCAGCTTCGAGGATGTGCTGCGCACCCGCACGCCCTTGCTGGTGCTCAATGCCGGGCGTCTGGGGCCTGACTTCGAGCCCTGGCGCGCGCCTTTGCGCGAGGCGGGCTTGCTGGAGCTGTTCGAGACCCATGGCAAAGGCGTGGCCATGTTGCAGCGCCAGCGCGCGCCGCTGATCCTCGGCGATGTGGCCTCGCTGCTGGACCTGGCCCGGCAGCAGGACATGGTGCTGCAGCTCATGCCCTTTGGCACGGTGCGCGCGCCGGTGGCCTTCATGCTGAGTGAAAAAAGCGTCAGCGAAGCCGAAGCCCAGCTGCTGGATCAGGCGCTGGGCCGGCTGGAAGCGCGCGGCGTGCTGCGCGAGATCCGGCGCCGCTACGGCCTTGACTGAGCCGCGGGGCCGGCGGCCCTTCAGGGCGCTGCGTTCTGCACCGGCAGGCCTTCGGCCTCCCATTCGGGCAGGCCGCCGCGCAGCCAGTGCACCTTCTTGAAGCCTTTTTGCTGGGCCACGCGTGCGGCCTTGTACGACTTCCAGCATTCCGCGCCATTGCAGGCAAAGATGACGGCGCGGTTGACGTCCAGCTTGTCCACCTTGGCCAGGGCGCTGAAGTCATCTTGCGCCGCGTTGAAGGCAATGTCCTTCAGGCTTTTCTCGATGTAGGGCGCCCAGACCGCACCGGGGATGCGGCGGGCCTGGAACTCCTTCTCGGTGCGCGTGTCCACCAGCAGGGCGCCCTGGCCTTGCAGCTTCTGCGCCTCGCGCGCGCTGACGCGGGTGACGCCGGGCAGGCTGGTCGGCGTGAACAGGCCCAGCTCCGAGACGCGCTTGTACTCGCTGCCCTCCGGCTTGAACTTGGTGGCCGGCAGGCCCACGGCGGCGGGCGGTGCGTTGAAGAAGCTGCTCAGCCGGCCGCGCACATCGGCGGGCAGGTCTTTCTTGAGCACCACGCTCAGGCCGGCCGGCACGCCCTCGCTCTTGGCCAGCACGCGGCCGATCTGCGGGTTCTGCGCCGACCATTCATTCCATTCGCTGGCCGTCACCACGGTGGCGTCGGCGGCGCCCAGCATCAGGGCCGTCAAGCCGGCTTGCGGAAAGCGCTCATGCGCCACTTTCATGTCCTGCATGGACAGGCCGCCCTGGTTGAGCAGACCGCGTGCCATATAGGTGTAGATCGAATCCTGCTGCGGCAAATAGATGCGCCGGGTCTTGAGGCCCGGGATGTCGCTCACTTCCTTGCGCACCACCAGCAAAAACGGCTCGGACGCCTGGGTGGCGCCGACCAGCTCGTAGCCGCGGTGCAAGGCCGAGGCCGCCACCTGGGCTGGGCCGATGAAGATGTCAAAGCCGGCGCTGCGGGTGGCGCGCATGACATCGGCCATGTCCTCGCTGGCCGAGGCCGACACCGGCTGGGCGGCGGCGCGGCTGAGGGCCGCGTCCAGGGCGCTGTAGTGGATGCTGTAGCTGGCCTTGCGGGCCGTGGGTTCCACGGCCACGACGGCGCTCAGGCCGGCCTGGACGACACCGTGGGCACACAGGCCCAGCAGCAAACTGCTGCGCACCATGATTGCAAGCGAGTTCTTCTTCGACATCGGGTGGTTCTCTCCAAAACATGCCCGTCCGGAATCTGGGCCCGGATCAGACCGCAAGTGGCGCATTGCCCCTCCCGATGGCAATGTCCTGACCATGGGCTCGGTGGCCCGCAGACTGAAGTGTGCCCGTATTTCATGTCGTCACAGAGTCGAATGCAGAATGGGCGCGCGTCGCCCTCTAGGGCTATATCCTGAGCGGCAACCCAGCCGCCAGCCCCCAGAATGGCTCGCTTGCAAGAACAACGATGCGCCGGTTTCGAGTTGTCATTTCAGAGTCTGTTCTTTCGCCCCAACTTCCCTCCAAAAACGCACCCCCGGGAGACGATCGCATGAGCATGAAGAAGAACCCCTCCGCCCCCCTCCATGCCCGCCGCCAATGGCTGACCGGCACCGCCTCGGCCCTCGGCGCCGTCGGCCTGGGCAGCTGGATGGGGCCGGCTGCGGCTGCCGCCAAGCCTTTGCCGGCCTATGCCGCGTGGAAGAACGCCGCCCAGCTGATCCAGCACAGCAGCAGCACGCTGGAGACGCGCCGCTCGGCCTTTGGCACCAGCGTCATCACGCCGGCCTCGCAGCTCTACATTCGCAACAACTTGCCGGCACCGGACGCTGCCATCCTCGAAGACCGCGACGCCTGGACCCTGTCGGTGGACGGCGTCAAGAACCCGCGCAGCCTGCGCCTGGCCGAACTCAAGACCCTGGGCCTGGAAACCGTGGCCACCGTCATCCAGTGCTCGGGCAATGGCCGCGGCTTCTTCCCCAGCAAGCCCAGCGGCACACCCTGGACGGTGGGCGCCGCCGGCTGCGTGCTGTGGAGCGGCGTGCCGCTGCGCAATGTGGTGACGGCGCTCGGCGGCCTGGCCGACGGCATGCTCTACATCACCGGCACCGGCGGTGAAAAGCTGCCCGAGGGCGTGGACCCGGCCTCGGTCATCGTCGAGCGCTCGGTGCCCATCAAGGCCCTCGAAGACGCGCTGCTGGCCTGGGAAATGAACGGCGAGCCCCTGAGCCTGGCCCACGGCGGCCCGCTGCGCCTGATCGTGCCCGGCTACCAGGGCGTGAACAACATCAAGTACGTCAAGAGCCTGGCTTTCACGGCCCAGGAGTCCAAGGCCCGCATCATGTCGCACGGCTACCGCATGACGCCGGCCGGCGCCAAGGCCGCGCCGGACCAGCCCTCGGTGCTGGAGATGGGCGTCAAGTCCTGGATCAACGGCCCCCTGCCCGAGACCGGCCCGGTCAAGGAAGGCCTGGTGCAAATCCACGGCGTGGCCTTTGGTGGCACGCAGGCGATCCAGGGCGTCGAGGTCTCGGTGGACGGTGGCAAGAACTGGTATCCCGCCCGCCTGGTCGGCCCCGATCTGGGCCGCTTCGCCTGGCGCCAGTTCGTGCTGTCGGTGCGCCTGCCCGCGGGCAGCTACACCCTGGCCAGCCGTGCCACCGATGCCAAGGGCCAGGTGCAGGCCGAGCTGCGCGAGGAGAACCTCAGCGGCTACAACAACAACAGCTGGCGCGACCATGCCGTCACCATCACGGTGGCCTGAGTTGCGCGCCGGGCTGGTTTTGATCGGCGGCCTGGCCGCCGTGCCACTGGCGCTGGCCGCGGACGACGCGCAGCAGATGGCGCGCGGCAAGGCCTTGTTCACCCAGACCCAGCCGGCCTGCGCCGTGTGCCACACACTGGCGGCGGCCGGCTCGGAGGGGCAGGTCGGGCCGGTGCTCGATGAGCTCAAGCCCGATGCCGAGCGGGTGCGCAAGGTCTTGCGCGCCGGCCTGGGCGCCATGCCCAGCTTCGCCGACAAGCTCAGCGCGGCCGATATCGAGGCCCTGGCCGTGTTCGTGTCACGGGCCTCGGGCGGCGCACCGCGCAGCCCCTGAGGGCTGCGGCCGGCGGCCTGGCGGCTTACTTGCCGACCGAGGGGGTACGCGGCAGGCGCGGCGCTTTGATGCTGGGGCGGCCGGCGGCGGTCGGGTAGGCCGCCATCACGCGGGTCGGGTCCACGGTGTTCAGGTAGGCGGCGTACTGGCGCTCGGTGCAATCGAGGGCCTGACCGGCGACATGCTCGCCCTTGTACTGGCCCTTGTGATAGACGAAGACGTACTCGTCGGTGTCCGACTTGGCGGCGGCGTCGCGGGCGGCGTAGCCCGCGCTGTACTTCTGTGCGCATTCGCTGCGCAGGGCCTGGCCTTCGGGGCTGTCTTGCGGCGCGGCGGCGGCGTGCGAGAGGGCACTGAGGCTGATCAGGCTGAGGGCGAGCAGGCTGGTTTTCATGGCGATTCCTTGCAATGGGCGAGGGCAAAACTGGCGCCGCTGCAATGCACAGCGAGGGGCCAGGCGATGAACGCAGCTTAGTCCTCGCCCGGCCGGCGCGCCAGCCCATGTCTGCGGGCCAGGTTTTCCCGATTTTGTGACTTCGCTCACGAAGTGCGTCTGCCGCGCACTGCGGGCAGGCCCCAGGTGGCGCCCGAGCGCGCCGCGCTACATTTCAGCCTGCCCCGCCGAGCCTTGCCGGGCGCGAACGTCTGCCCGCCCCGCCCTCAATGCTCCGATTTCCCGCCTTTGCCACCGTGAATGCCCCGGCCCGCAGCGCCGGTGTCTCGGCCATGGCTGCATGGCTTCAGCAGCCGCGTCAGCCGCCGACGCGCATGCAGCAGTGCCTGACTCTGGCCCTGCTGCTGCATGTCTTGCTGGTGCTGGTCTTCGGCAACACCCAGGGCGGCACGGCGCCGGCGGGCGAGGGGGTCTGGGGTCGCATCAATGTCACCTTGCGCGGCCCACGCTTGGAAGCCGGCTCGGGCGAGCCCGGTGCCACCGCGCCGCAGCAGACCGGCCCGGTGGGCCAGGCCCGCCAGACCCGCCATGGCGGCAGCGTGCGGCCCGAGCTGCCGCGCGAGGCCGGCCCCGGTGCGGCGCGCCTGGGCGATTGGAACCCGACACCGGCCACGCAGGCGCCGGAGCAAAGCGGGCAGGATCAGGCCCGGCCGGTGGAGGCGAGCACGGC
>JAIXSD010000469.1 GCA_027484885.1 Rubrivivax sp. | reverse complement strand
TGCGCGCGCTGGACCGGGCCTTGCGGGTGCGTCCGGAAGAGCGAACCCCGTCGATTGCCGAGCTTCGACAGGACCTTGGGCTTCGCCCCTTGGCTGCTGGAGACCATGACGAAGATGTTGCGCATGAAGCGCTGCCATCCAGCTTCGGTGCAGCCAGCGCCGGGGCCAGCCAAGCGTCGATCGCATCCGCGCCTGCCGAGCGGGCTCGCACGGCTGTGGCAGCGCCGCAGCCAGGTCAGGGGCGCAAACGCTGGTTGGCCTTGGGGGCCACGCTGGGCCTGGTCGGCATTGCCGTGGCGGCCTGGTTGGGCGGCTCCGGCAGCGATGAATCCAGCAGGCCCACTCCAGCCCAGGCTGCGGCTCAGTCGACGCCGCCGGCCCCTTCGCCCGAGACCCTCACCGCCGCGCCCAGCCCGCAGAGCTTTGAACCTGCCCAGGCTTTTGCCGAGGTGATGGAGCGACAAAGCCCGGGCTTTGCGGTGGAGGCCAAGCTGCCTCGTGAGCAGTTTGTGATCGGCAAAGACCGTTTGTCCTTCCGGATCAAGTCGGCCCGCGATGGCCATGTGCAGGTGCTGCTGCTGGGCCAGGATGGCTCGCTGCTGCAGTTCTTGCCCAACGCGCAGATTCCGCAGCTCAAGGTCAAGGCCGGCCAGGAGCTGGAGCTGCCGCCCAAGTCCTGGCCGGTGGAGGCCGCCGAGCCTCCGGGGCGCCAGCAGTTCTTGGTCATCGTCAGCGCCGAGCCGCGCGACTACGGCGGCTTGAGCAGCGAACGTGAAGATGTCTTTCTGAAGCTGCCCACCGGCGACAAAGCCTTGAACCTGATGCGCGCTCAAACCGGCGCGGGCAAGGCACCGTTCCTGCTGGGCCGCAGCCCGCCGGCCTGCACAGGCCAGAGCTGTGAGGACTACGGCGCCACACGCTTCACGGCCGATGTGGTGCGCTGACGCGATCGATGGAGAGACTTTTGAAACAAGGTGGGTGACATGACTGAGAACGAGCGCGAGAAGATCGAGCGCTGGGCGACACCGCTGGCCGACGACAGCGCGCCCTGCGGCCCCGACCTCGAATACGACAACGACTTTCTGGCGCTGACTCGCGCCGCCGCAGGCAAGCCTGAATCGCAGTTTGGTGCGGCCGAACCGCCCGCCTGGCGCGAGGTGCAGGAGCTGTCCGAGGCCCTGCTGGATCGCAGCCGCGATCTGCGCATCGCCATCTTTTGGCTGCGCTCCTTGGTGCATCTGGAGGGCTATGCCAGCCTCGCTGTCGGCCTGGAGTTGCTGCGGCGCATGGTCGATGGCCTGTGGGGGCATGTGCACCCGCTGCCGGACCCCGACGACGGCGACCCCTACGCCCGGGTCAATGCCCTGACCTTGCTGCGCGAGGTGGAGGGGCTGATCGGCGATTTGCGTGAATCCCGCCTGATCGAGGATCGCAGCATCGGCCTGGTCACCGGGCGCCAGGTGGAAGTGACACTCGGCCTGTCTCCGGCGCGGGAAAACGAAGAGGTGCTGAGCACCGCCGCCTTGAGCCAGATGGCGGCTGCGGCCGAGGGCAAGAAGCCGGGCCTGCGCGCCGCTTGCGAAGCCGCATTGCAGCAGCTGAAAACCCTGCGCTCGCTGCTGCTCGACAAGCTCGGCCACGACCAGGCGCCTGACCTGCGCCCGCTGCAGAACCTGGTGCAGGGAGTCTTCGGTACTTTTCCCGCCGAAGCGTACGCGGAAGCTGCTGCGGCGGATACTTCCGCGCAGAGTGAGCAGTCCATGGCTTCTGGCGTTAGGGCGCCGGAGCGGGGCCTGTCCGGCAGCGTCAACTCACGCGAAGATGCGCTGAAGGCCATCGCCATGGTTTGCGAGTACCTGGAGCGGGTGGAGCCCTCGAATCCCGCCCCCTTGTTTTTGCGCCGAGGCAGTGAATTGATCAATCAGAACTTCCTCCAGCTGGTGAAGATGTTGGCCCCCGATGCCCTGGCGGGCGTGGCTGGCCTGGTGGGCATCGACCCCTACAACAACGACAACAACTGACCCTTCAATTCGCGGCCCATATGACACCCCGGTGCCGCGAGTTTTTTGACTTTCTTCTACGTCGCACAGGAGCCTGGAATGAGTAGCAGCCAAAAATTCATCGCCCGCAATCGCGCACCGCGGGTGCAGATCGAATATGACGTCGAGGTCTATGGCGCCGAGAAGAAGGTGCAGCTGCCCTTCGTGATGGGTGTGCTGGCCGACCTGTCCGGCACGCCAGCCGAGCCTCTGGCGCCCGTGGCTGATCGCAAGTTCCTGGAGGTCGATGTCGACAACTTCGATGCCCGCATGAAGGCCATGAAGCCGCGTGTGGCCATCCAGGTGCCCAACACCCTCACCGGTGAAGGCAATCTGAGCGTGGACATCACCTTCGACAGCATGGACGACTTCACCCCAGATGCCGTCGCGCGCAAGGTGGACTCGCTGAGCAAGCTGCTGGAAGCGCGCCAGCAACTGCAGAACCTGGTGACCTATATGGACGGCAAGGGCGGCGCCGAAGAGCTGATCGGCAAGCTGATGGCCGACCCGGCGCTGCTGGGCTCGCTGGCCGCCACGGCCAAGCCCAGTGACGCCTGAGACGCACAGCATCGAGATCACAGACAAGAGTAGGAGAGAACGATATGGCAGAAACCCAAGCCTCCGCCGCGCTGGCTGGCGTCAGCTTCGAAGGCAGCGACCTGGCCTCCTTGCTGCAAAAGGAATTCAAGCCCAAGTCCGATGACGCCAAGGGCGCCGTCGAGCAGGCGGTGCAGACCCTGGCCCAGCAAGCCCTGGCCCAGACCCAGCTGATCGGCAGCGATGTGGTGTCCTCCATCGAGGCCATGATTGCCGCCATCGACAAGAAGCTGTCTGATCAGATCAATCTGATCCTGCATCACCAGGACTTCCAGAAGCTCGAAGGTGCCTGGCGCGGTCTGCACTACATGGTGAACAACACCGAGACCGACGAGTCGCTGAAGATCCGCGTGATGAACGTCTCCAAGGCCGAGCTCGGCAAGACGCTCAAGCGCTACAAGGGCACGAGCTGGGATCAAAGCCCGATCTTCAAGAAGATCTACTCGGAAGAATTCAGCCAGTTTGGCGGCGAGCCTTTCGGTTGCCTGGTGGGCGACTACCACTTCGACCAAAGTGCGCCCGATGTGGAGCTGCTGTCCGAGATGGCCAAGATTGCCGCGGCCGCCCATGCTCCCTTCATCACCGGCGGTTCGCCCACGCTGCTGCAAATGGACTCCTGGCAGGAACTCGCCAACCCGCGCGACCTGACCAAGATCTTCTCCACGCCCGACTACGCCGCCTGGCGCTCGCTGCGTGAGTCGGAAGACTCCAAGTACATCGGCCTGGCCATGCCGCGCTTCCTGTCGCGCCTGCCTTACGGTGCCAAGACCAACCCGGTGGAAGCCTTCGACTTCGAGGAAGACACCGGCTCGGCCGACCATGGCAAGTACACCTGGGCCAATGCGGCCTACGCCATGGCCACCAACATCAACCGCTCCTTCAAGGAAAGCGGCTGGTGCACGCGCATCCGCGGCATTGAATCGGGCGGTGCGGTGCAGAACCTGCCCACCCACACCTTCCCGACCGACGACGGCGGCGTGGACATGAAGTGCCCGACCGAAATCGCGATCGAAGACCGCCGCGAAGCGGAGCTGGCCAAGAACGGCTTCATGCCTCTGGTGCACCGCAAGAACAGCGACTTCGCCGCCTTCATCGGCGCCCAGTCCCTGCACAAGCCGGCCGAGTACGACGACCCGGACGCCACGGCCAACGCCAACCTGGCTGCGCGCCTGCCTTATCTGTTCGCCACCTGCCGTTTCGCGCATTACCTGAAGTGCATCGTGCGCGACAAGATCGGCTCCTTCAAGGAACGCGACGAAGTGCAGCGCTGGCTGTCGCAGTGGATCACCCAGTACGTGGACGGCGACCCGTCGCGTTCGTCGGAAGAGTACAAGGCCAGCCACCCGCTGTCGGCCGCCGAGGTGGTGGTGGAGGAAGACCCGAGCAACCCGGGTTATTACAGCTCGAAGTTCTACCTCCGCCCGCATTACCAGCTTGAGGGTCTGACCGTGTCCCTGCGCCTGGTGTCCAAGCTGCCTTCGGCCAAGGCTGCTTGAGCGCGAAGCTATCCCATTGCCCGGCTCAGCGTTTGCGTTGAGCCATCACTTCATCATCATCACTGGGTCACCCAGTTTTTAACCGCCCCAGAACGGGCACAAAGGAGATTCCCATGGCTGTTGACATGTTTTTGGTTCTTGACGGCATCAAGGGCGAGTCGAGGGACAAGAAGTACGTCGGTGAGATCGACATCCTGGCTTGGAGCTGGGGCGTTTCCAACAGCGGCACGGCCCACCAGGGTGGCGGCGCTGGTGCTGGCAAGGCCAACTTCCAGGACATCTCGATCACCAAGTACATCGACAAGGCTTCGCACGC
>JAIXSD010000441.1 GCA_027484885.1 Rubrivivax sp. | reverse complement strand
TCTCCTGCTGCAAGGCACTGAGCACCGCGCTTGAAGTCGGCGTCAGGTTGTGCGAGAGGTTCACACTCAGGCTGCGCTGCAGCACGCGGCCATTGGCTGCGAAATCTCCGGCGCTGGAGTTGGCCGAAGCCAGGCGCCTGTTGTTGTTTCGGCTGGCCGTGGCGGTCAAAGTGGTTCGCACGCCTTGCAAGGAGTAGGACAGCAGCTGCGTTCGGAGCACCGTCGGCCCGGTGTCGACCACCGCGCTGTTGGCCAAGGCATCCGCGTTCAAGCCCTGCGCGCGCAGGAAGTTGCGCACAAAGACATCACGCTGCGCCGGATCCGGCACCAATGAGGCGAACTGGAAAAAGTACAGGTCGTAATTGCTGCGCGGCGCGCCCGCGTTCTGGAAGCTGGCCGCATTGACCGATTGCGAATCCGAGAATCGCAAGGCCGATCGCGACCAGCGGTGCTCAAAGTTGTAGCTGAACGAGTCGCCATACTCATGCGACTGGAAATCCGCCGAAACCTTGGTCCGTGGCGACGGCGTCCAACTCAAGTTGGCGCCATAGGTCCAGCTGTTGCGCAGCACGAAATCCTTGAGATCGCTGCGTTCACGCCCCGCCAGCACGCCGAGCTTCCAGTCCACATCGGGCGTGTAGCCCAAACTGGCTGTCGCACTGCTGACCCGGTTTTGCGCACCGGTCTTGAAGCTGGACTTCTGGGTCGAAGCATCCAGCGACCAGGTCAGCGCCGCGCGGCCCGCGCGGCTGATGCGCAAGTTGCCGCCATTGGCATGGCTGTCCCCGATCACCGCGTCTGCCACATTCGTGGCCGAGGTGTTGGCGCGCAACTCAAAATTGGCCACGCTGCCAATGCGTCCCTGAAGGCGCGGCGACACACTCACCGTCGCCGTTTCGCGCCGGTTTGCATTGGCCAGGGATGGATCGACGGTCTGCCCACCAAAGGCCGAAGCCGCTTGCTGCGAGACGTTCGCGCTGGCATCGACAAAAAACAGGTTGTCGATCAGCTCCGCTACACCTTTGGCTGCCAGGCTGTGCTGGACGCGCGCCTTTTCATCGCTCTTGGTGTAGACGATGCCGTTGAGCGAGTAGTCGAGAGAGCCCCGCACCGCACCGCGTGTGGTGCTGATCGTGATGCCGGGGGTCAAGGTCGTCAGCAGGGCTGCGTCTTTGTTCGTGCTGCTCAGGCGGTTGTTGTCCGTCCAGGTCTGCATGACGCCAAACCGCGGCTCCACCAGAACCGAGGGCCGGCCGCTGGAAGCGAGCTTGTTCGCCGGCGCAGCCTCGTCTTGAGCCCAGGCTACACCTGCGCACAGCAGCCACGCCGCCGCCAGGGCACAGGGCCGCAAGGCCCACTTCTGCTCTTGAGAATAACGGCTCGCCATGTGTTCAGCTGGCCGTGTCTTCAGCGCCATAGCCGTACCCATAGCCATAGCCGCCGCTGCCATAACCCCCCGAGGTGTTGGCATTGGCCTGGTTCAGCACCAACATTTTGAGCGGGCAGCTTTCAATGGTCGCCAGCGCCTGTTGCACCGCACTCTGCGCGGTTTTCTCGGCATGCACCACCACCACGATCTGGCCCATGTGGGAAGCCAGCACACGCGACTCTGTGGTCAAAAGCAAAGGCGGCGAATCGAAAATAATGATTCGATCCGGATAGCGCCGCGCCATATCGTCCAGCAAATGGCTCATGGCATCACTGGCCAGCAACTCCGTGGCGCGCGCATGTGGTGTGCCGCTGGGCAACAGGGTCAGCTTGTCGACATTGGTGCGCAGAAGGACGCTGGACATGTCCACCGACTCCTCGAGCACATCGAGCAGGCCCGGCCCTTGCGGCAGGCCCAACATGCGCAGCACCGAGGGGCGCGCCACATCGGCATCCACCAACATCACCGTGTTGTCGAGTTCCGCAGCAATGCTCAAGGCCAAATTCAGGGAGGTGAAGCTCTTGCCCTCGCCCGCCAAGGCACTGGTGACCATGATCAGGTTGGCGTGATTCAGGCTGGCCACGCCCTTGCCCATGGCGTTCTTGATCAGTGGCCGCTTGATCACGCGGTACTGGTCTGCCATCTGCGAACGTGCTGCATTCGGCGTCAGAAAACCTTGGGCTGCCAGCGCCTCTAGATCCAGATCGACACGCTTGGAGGAGGAATGGAACTCCTCAGGCTTGCTGCTCTCCGAGGCCGCAGTGTCGACAGCTTCGAGGCCTTCGCCGGGGAAGGCAGGCGGGTTCGAATGCGGCATGGCCTGCGCATCATTCGGCAAGACCACACCGGCCTGCCGAAGCTGCTCCAGCCGCTGCGCTGCTTGTTCAATCAGACTGCTCATCTCAGACCACCTGCCTGCTCAACATGATTGCCATGGCCGTCAGGCCCAGAACGTAGAGGCCCACCAGGCCGCCGGTTGCAGCGCCAAAGCGGATCAGGTCAGAACGTTGGTTGCGCTTGTCAGCCTCGGACACCAGGCGCGTGACCACGCCCAGAATCGGCACATCCAGGCGCGCGCGCATCTCCAGCGTGTCATGGAACACGGGGCGCAACTGGCTGACGGCGAAACTCGCCAGCAATCCCGCCACCAGGGACACCAGCAAACCGCCCACCAGCAGGAGCAGGCGATTCGGAGCGACCGGCTTGGGGTTGGCGCGCGGCGGGTCGATCAGGCGGAAATCCGCCACACCCGAGGCCACGTCCAACTCACCCGTGATCGAGGCCGATTCGCGACGGGCCACCAGATCCTCGTAGTTCTTCTTGTGAATGGCGTAATCGCGGTTGAGCTGCGCCGCTTCCGACTCCAGCTGCGGCGCGGTTTTTACCGCAGACAAGGCTTGGGCATAACGCGAGGAATACTCGTCCACACGGGCCTTGAGGGCCGCTACTTGAACTTCGCTGGTGGCGAGCAGACGGTTCATTTCCTGGTAGGCCAGGCTGCCGCTGTTGCCACCCAGGGGTGCCGGCGCGGCGGCTGCAGCGGCGGCCGCCTTGCGCAACTCTGCCACTTCCTTGGCCTTCTGAGATTCCAGGTCCTTGATCAGCTTGCGCGCGCCGATCACATCAGGATGCTGGTCGGTGTAGCGCTGGAGCAAGGCATCGAGATTGCGGCGCTGCGCGTCAATGCGCGAATCGATCTCCGGTGTGGCCACCAAGGCGTCACCGTCTTGCAGCAAGGACTTGACCGGCGAGCTGGTGGTGCCTGCGCGCTCCTGGGTCAACTGAGCCTTGGCTGCATCGCGGGCATTGACGGCCTCGCGATATTCCAGACGAGCCCGCTCCAGCTGTGCACTCAACTCGCCCAAGCGGCTGGCTGCATCCTTGCCGTCGCCCGACATGTTCTGGATATTGCGCAGACGGAACTCTTTCAGACGACTTTCCGCTTCTTCGAGCTTGGCCTCGTAGGACTTAATCTGCTCATTGATGAAGGAGGTGGCCGTTGCCGCATCCTTGCGGCTGGCGCCCAGGCTCGATTCCACGAAGATCGAAACCAGGGACTGCACCACACGCTTGGCCGTCTCAGGATCGTTGTCGCGGTAGGCCAAGGTGTACAGATTGTCCCGGGCCGTGCTTTGAATCGACAGATTCTTGGTCACGGTTTCGATGGTGGCTTCCTGCTGCGCCTTGGACTGGTTCTTCAAATCCAGGTCGGCCATGCGAACCAGTTTTTCCACATTGGGGCGACTGATCAGCGTCCGGCTCAGCATGGTGACCTGCTGCTCGATATTGGGCTGAACGGCCAGACCCGACATCAGCGGCTTCAAGATGGACTGGGTGTCCACAAAGATCCGGGCATTGGCCTCGTAACGATCGGGAAGAACCCAAACGATCACGGCGCAAATGACGCCGACGATCCAAGAGGTCGCAACACCAGTCCAACGGTATTTCCACACCCGCCGGGCAATTGCCTGCAGCTGCGCAATGAGTAAGTCCATCGAGTTAGGGTTCCAGAATTAGGACAGAAGCACCGGGCTCACCCGGGGCCAAAGCCGCGCCCGACACCATTCCGCGGGGCCCGCGCGAGCGTTCACACTGCGAAATCAGAACAGGCTTTGCGGGATGATCAAGACATCACCGGGGCGCATTTCCACATTGGCCGACACATCGCCGCGCTTGATCAGGTCTTTCAGGCGCACCGAGTACTGCTTGCCCGAGCCTTCAGACGAACGCAGGATGGTGGCTTCATTGCCTGCGGCGAAATCCGTCAGGCCGCCCACGGCAATCATCACGTCCAGCACCGTCATCTTCTGCTTGAAAGGCAAGGCCTGCGGACGGGCCGCTTCGCCGATCACGCGGATCTGCTCGCTGTACGGGCCCACAAAGCTGGTGACGATCACGGTCACCACGGGATCGCGGACATACTTGCCCAGTTGCGC
>JAIXSD010000349.1 GCA_027484885.1 Rubrivivax sp. | reverse complement strand
TGGCCGGACGCAATTTCGATCCGCAGCTCGGCCACCCGCTCGCGCAGGCGCTCGGCCACGGTGGCGCCAAAACCGGCTGCGCACTTGGGCAGCACGATGGCAAATTCTTCGCCGCCCACCCGGGCGACCGTGTCCATGGGCCGAACCACCTGATTCAGCGCCCCAGCGACCGCTTGGATCACCAGGTCACCGGCCGCATGGCCGTAGGTGTCGTTGACCGCTTTGAAATGGTCGATATCCAGCACAAGCAGCAAGGCCGGCTCCCCCGAGCGCGCCACGCGATCCACCTCGCGGGCCAGGGCCATCTCGAAGCTGCGGCGGTTGACCAAACCGGTCAAGGCGTCCTTGCTGGACAAGTCGCACAGCGCGTCCATGATGCCTTGCAGCCACGCCTCGCTGTAGGGCTCGGCCTCGGGCAGCAAGGCGCCGGCCTGCTGCAGCAGCTGCAGGGCCAGGTCCAGCCGCAGGCGTCGGGCATCCAGCAAAGCGGGTGTGGGGCTTGAGGAATCCAAGATGGTGTGCAGGGGGGAGGGGCAAGTGCGCAGCCAGTCTAGCAGTGGGTTTTCGTGCTCAATTGGCGATCTGGCCCCTGTTGGCGGCTTTGTTTGGCCTATGCTGGACAGGCTTGAACCGCCAGACTGCAAGACGACGCAAAATCAAAGCCTGGACTGCGCCAGCAGCCGGGACATAACCGAGCTCACCTTATGCCAGCTGTTCCAAGTGCACCAGGCGCCGAAGCCATCGACCATGAATTCAGCTTCAGCCGGGCGGATTTCGACCGGGTTCGGGAACTGATCTACAAGCACGCAGGCATCAGCCTGCACGATGGCAAGCACGCCATGGTCTACAGCCGCCTCTCACGCCGCCTGCGTGAGACCGGCCACAAGTCTTTCGCCGCCTACCTGCAATGGCTGGAACATGCCACCGGGGTAGAGGGCACGCAGGAGTGGCAGGAGTTCGTCAACTGCCTGACCACCAACCTGACCTCCTTCTTCCGCGAAGAGCATCACTTCCACGCCCTGACCGAAGACCTGAAGCCGCTGGCCGGCAAGCCGGTGCGCATCTGGTGTTGCGCAGCGTCCACGGGCGAGGAGCCCTACTCCATCGCCATCACCTGCAGCGAAGCGCTGGGCAGCAGTGCCCAGGTGCAGATCACCGCCAGCGACATCGACACCAATGTACTGAACACGGCGCGCCGCGGTGTCTACAACGCCGATGCCCGCGGCCTGGACCAAACCCGGCTGAAGAATTTCTTCATGCGCGGCACCGGTGGCAACTCCGGGCGCATCCGCGTCAAGCCCGAGCTGCAGCGCTGGATCGATTTCAAGTCGCTCAATCTGATGGACACGCAGTGGTCGCTGGGCGAGCCCTTCCACATCGTGTTCTGCCGCAATGTGATGATTTATTTCGACCCGCCGACCCAGCGCAAGGTGCTGGAGCGCATCCACCGTGTGATGCGCCCGCATGGCCTGCTCTTCGTCGGCCATTCGGAGAACTTCACCGATTCGCGCGACCTGTTCCGCCTTCGCGGCAAGACGATTTACGAGCGCGTCTGAGCCTGGCTCCGACGCATTCCTCAAGTTCACAGTCCAGCGACCGATAAAAAAACATGAGCACCACCCCGCCCACTTCCGGTGCAGGCACCGGCTCGATGTTCACCAGCGGCGCGGGAGCGGCCCGCGTTGCGCAACTCAAGGCCATGCCGCGCAAGCCTGGTGAAGCATCGTTCTTCTTCTACGACGCCCATTTCAAGAATGCGGCGGTCAAGATCCTGCCCGGCGAATACTTCGTGGACAACGAGGACCTGCTGGTCATGACGACCCTGGGCTCCTGCATTGCCGCCTGCCTCTGGGACCGCCACGCGCAAATTGGCGGCATGAACCACTTCATGCTGCCCGAGGGCAGCGGCGACTCCGGCCGCTACGGTTCCTACGCCATGGAACTCTTGATCAACGAGATGATGAAGCGTGGCGCCTCCAAAGGCCGCATGGAAGCCAAGATCTTCGGCGGTGGCGCCGTGATTGCCGGCATGAACACCATCAATGTCGGCGAGCGCAATACCAACTTCGTGATCGACTTCCTCAAGCTCGAACGCATCCCCATCGTCTCCAAGGACGTGATGGACATCTACCCCCGCAAGGTGTGCTTCCTGCCCTTCAGCGGCAAGGCCATGGTCAAGCGCCTCGCACCCACCAACACCGATGCCCTGGTGCAACAGGACCGCACCGCAGCCCAGAAAGCCCAGCCCGTGGTGGCCAGCGGCGGTTCTGTGGATCTGTTCTGAGCCCGCCCCCAAGAGGAGAAGTAAGACATGGCCAAGACAACTGTGGTGGTGGTCGACGACTCGGCTCTGGTGCGCAGCATCCTGAGCGAGATCATCAACCGCCAGCCCGATATGGTCTGCATTGGCGCCGCCGCCGACCCGCTGCTCGCCCGCGAAATGATCCGCTCGCTGAACCCGGACGTGATCACCCTGGACATCGAAATGCCCCGCATGGACGGCCTGGACTTCCTGTCCCGCCTGATGCGCCTGCGCCCCATGCCCGTGGTGATGGTGTCCACCCTGACCGAGCGCGGCGCCGAAGTCACGCTCAAGGCCCTGGAACTGGGCGCGGTCGATTTCGTCGCCAAGCCCAAGATCGGCGTGGCCGATGGCATCCGCCTGCTGGCCGATGACATCACCGACAAGATCCGCATCGCCGCCAAGGCCCACATCCGCCGCAGCCACGCCGCCCTGCCCGCCTCAGGCGCGACCGGCGCGGCCGCCCATGCCGGCCACCCACCGGCGGCACCGGCCAAGCCGGTCACCATGGCCAGCCTCGGTCGGCTGTCGACCGAGAAAATCATCTTCATCGGCGCCTCCACTGGCGGCACCGAGGCGACCAAGGATGTGCTGGTCAATCTGCCGGCCGACTGCCCGGCCGTGGTCATCACCCAGCACATGCCGCCCGGCTTCACCAAGAGCTACGCCGCGCGCCTGGACGGCCTGTGCCGCATCCGCATCAAGGAAGCCAGCGATGGCGAGCGCATCTTGCCGGGCCACGGCTACATCGCCCCCGGCGGCCTGCATCTGAGCGTCGAGCGCTCGGGCGCCAACTACATCGCCCGCGTGCAGGACGGCGAACCGGTGAACCGCCACAAGCCCTCGGTCGAGGTGCTGTTCCATTCAGCGGCGCGCGTCGTGGGCCCGAACGCCCTGGGCATCATGCTGACTGGCATGGGCGCCGATGGCGCCAAAGCCATGAAGGTGATGAAGGACGCTGGCGCCTACAACTTCGTGCAGGACGAGGCCACCTGCGTGGTCTTCGGCATGCCGCGCGAGGCCATCAATGCCGGCGCGGCCGACGAAGTGCTGCCGCTGAACCAGATCGCACCGCGCCTGATCGAGCGCCTGCGCAGCACCTCGGGCATGTCACTCAACCGCGTGTAAGCACCCGCGCCAGAACACACCCACCCCGAGGCCGCACAGCCGAGCAATAGCTCACGCTGATGCGGCCTTTGTGCTGCTGGAGACTGCTTTTCTCGGCCCTGTCATCGGCGCTGGGCACCATGGCGCTATGAGCAGCGCCGCACTCTCCTCCTCCCCCACATCCCCCATCGCCCCAGGGGCCAGACCCGGTGATGAAGCTCCGCCACTGACGGTTCGCCGCCTGATGGACCGACGCCAGCTGCGCACGGTCTTCCAGCCCATCGTGCAGCTGGACTGCGGCCTGGTCTACGGCCATGAGGCCCTGGTGCGCGGCCCCATCGGCAGCCCGCTCGAATATCCCGATATGTTGTTTGCCGCCGGTCGGCGCGAGGGCCTGAACACCGAGCTGGAGGTGCACTGCGCCCTGCTGGCCATGGCCGAGTGGAGCCGGCTCAAGCTGCCCGGCCGCCTGCTGCTGAACATGAGCGCCACGGCCCTGGCCAGCGCCGTGGCCCAGGGCCTGGAGCAGGACCGGTTGTTCATCTGCGAAGACCTGGGCATCTGCGCCAGCCAGCTGATGATCGAGCTGACCGAGCATGAGCGTGTGGCCGATATCGAGGGCTTGCGCCGTGCCATCGGCGTGCTGCGACGCAAGGGCGTGGGCATCGCGCTGGACGATTTCGGTGACGGCCGCTCCTCGCTGCGCCTGTGGTCCGAGATCCAGCCCGATGTGGTCAAGATCGACAAATACTTCACCCACGACCTGCCGGCCCATGCCGAGAAGTTGCAGACCTTCCGCGCGCTGCTGCAGCTGGCCGAAACCTTTGGCGCCCAGCTGGTGGCCGAAGGCATCGAGAACGCCGAGGAGCTGCGCGTGCTGCGTGACCTCGGCGTGGCCTTCGGTCAAGGCTGGCTGATCGGCCGCCCCACGCCCGACGGCGCACGCGAGCCCCTGGCCGGCGCCCGCGAGGTGCTGGCCAGCAGCGAGATCGCCGTGCTGCCCGAGCTGCGCCGCGCCTCCAGCAACGGCGTCACCGCCGAGCGCCTGATGATGGAAGCGGTGACCGTGCACGAGGACACCACGCACGAGCAGCTCTTCCGCGTCTTCAACGAACATGAGGACTTGCACGCCATCGCCGTGCTCAACAGCCAGCAAGAGCCGGTGGCCCTGGTCGACCGGGCGCAGTTCATCAACCGCTGGGCCAAGCCCTTTTTCATGGACCTGTACGGCCGCCATGCCTGCACCCTGTTCGCCAACCCGACGCCTCTGATCGTCAACGCCGACACCGGCATCGAGGCCCTGACCACCGTGCTGACCTCGGCCGACCAGCGCTATCTGCGCGAGGGCTTCATCATCGTGCGCGAGGGCCGTTACCTCGGCCTGGGCACCGGCGAGCAGTTGGTGCGCTCGGTGACCGAGGCGCGCATCGAGGCAGCGCGCCACGCCAACCCGCTGACCTTTTTACCCGGCAATATCCCGATCAGCCAGCACATCGGCCGGCTGCTGACCAGCGGGCGCGAGTTCGTCGCCGCCTACGCCGACCTCAACCACTTCAAGCCCTTCAACGATGAATACGGCTACTGGCGTGGCGACGAGATGATCCGCCTGGTCGCACGTGTGGCCAGCAACCACTGCGACAGCCAGCGCGACTTCCTCGGCCACGTCGGCGGTGATGATTTTGTGATGCTGTTCCAGAGCGCCGACTGGGAGCAGCGCTGCGAGCAGATCGTCCAGGGCTTCAATGAGCTGGCGCGCAATCTGTTTGACGCCGCCGCCTTGCAGGCCGGCGGCATCATGGCCGAAGACCGCCATGGCGATATGCGCTTCCACCCCTGCACCACGCTCAGCATTGGCGCGGTGCGGGTCAGCCCCGGCAGCCAGCACCGAGCCGAAGACGTGGCCAGCGCGGCGGCCACGGCCAAGCGCCATGCCAAGCATGAGGCTTTGAGCGTCTACGTGATGGCGCTGTGAAGGCCAGCGGCCCCGAGCGAACCACGCTCAGTCAGTCGGCCAGGAAGAGTGATTGCAGGTCGCTGAGGAAATCAAAGCCCTTGGCCGTCGCTGCGATGCGCGCCGGATCGGCCTCCAGCAGGCCACGCTGACGCCCTTGCTCCATGGCCCGGGCGATGCTGGAAGGCGGCAAGCCGGTGCGCTCCAGGTAGGACTGAAGGCCCACGCCTTCGCGCAGCCGCAGGGCGTTGAGCATGAACTCGAAGGGCAGTTCGCTGCGCGCCACCTCGTTCTCGTTCGACACCGCAGCGCCCTCGCCGGCCTTGGC
>JAIXSD010000586.1 GCA_027484885.1 Rubrivivax sp. | reverse complement strand
CGTCTGATGGACCACATCCAGTCCGGCAAGGCCGTGCTGGACAATGTCGAAATGCTGGTGCTGGACGAAGCCGACCGCATGTTGGACATGGGCTTCATCGATGACATCAAGTTCATCGCTGACCGCATCCCGGCCACCCGCCAGACCGTGATGTTCAGCGCGACCTTCGCCGGTCACGTCGGCCGCCTGGCCAACGAGCTGCTGCGCGAGCCGCAGCGCATCGATGTGGCCTCGCACACTGACACCCACGAGAACATCACCCAGCGTCTGCACTGGGCCGACAACAACAACCACAAGGACCAGCTGCTGGAGCATCTGCTTGCCGACAAGGATGTCGACCAGGCCCTGGTCTTCACCAGCACGCAGCGCGATGCCGACTGGCTGAGCGAGCGCCTGCAGGAACTGGGCCATGCCGTGGCGCCCCTGCACGGTGGCATGCCCCAAGGTCGTCGCAACCGCGTGCTGATGGCTCTGCGCCGTCGTGAAGTGCGCGTGCTGGTGGCCACCGACGTCGCCGCCCGTGGCATCGACGTGCCCACCATCACCCACGTGATCAACTACGGTCTGCCGATGAAGGCCGAGGACTATGTGCACCGCATCGGTCGTACCGGTCGTGCCGGCCGCGAAGGCCTGGCCGTGACCCTGGCCACGCGTGACGATGTGTCCATGATCCGCCGCATCCAGCAGTTCACGACCCAGACCATTCCTTCGGCGCAAATCGAAGGCCTGGAGCCCAAGTCGCAAGAGCCGCGCATCTTCCCGCCGCGTCCTGCTGGCGCCGGTGGTTTTGAAGACCGCGGTGCCCGCCCGGGCTGGGGCGGCAAGCCCGGCTTCGGCGGCAAGAGCTTCGGTGGCGGCAAGCCTTTCCACCGTGATGCCGGTCGTCCTTTCGTTCGCGACAACCGTGATGGCGGCCGCCCGCAAAGTTTCGAGCCGCGCGGTGGCGATTTCCGCCCCGATGCACGTCCTGTTGATCGTGGTTTCGATCGCGGTTTCGACCGAGGCCAAGACCGTGGTTTCGATCGTGCACCGGCCGAGCGTGGTTTTGACCGCGGCTTCGATCGTGGCAATGCCGGCTTCGCCCCCCGTGGTGACAAGCCTGCTTTCGCCCCGCGTGGCGACCGCCCCAGCTTCGGCGACAAGCCGGCCTTCGGCGGCAAGCCCAGCTTTGGTGGCGACCGCCGCCCGGGCGGTTTCGAGTCGCGTGGCCCTGGCGGCCCGGGCGCCAAGCGTGGCGGCCCGGCCGGCCCGCGCCGCAGCGGTTTCGGCCGCTGAAGCCTGCGCCGCAGCGCCTGCTGAGCGACCCGGGTTTTGACCCGGGGCTGCACTAAGATCAAAAGGCCCGCCAAGGTTTGTCCTGGCGGGCCTTTTTTCGTCGGCGCGGCTTGCTCGCCGGGTTCACCTTCTTGTTCATTTTTGTCCATGCGCCACACCGGCATCCTGATCCAGTGGGACGACAGCAAGGGCTATGGCTTTGTGCGCTCGCCCTCGGCGCAAGACGCCAAGCTCTTCGTCCACATCCGTGATTTCGAACTGCTGACGCAGCGGCCCCAGCAAGGCGAAACCTTCAGCTACGAGCTCGGTGTGGATGGCCAGGGCAAGCGGCGGGCTGTGCGGGTGCGGCGGCCTCGGGCGGCGCCGTCCGAGCCAGCGCGTCGCTCGAGCGCAAGCGCTGGCAGTGGTGGCTTGCTTTTGATTCCTGGTTTCGCGGCCGCCTATCTCTGCTGCCATCTGCTCTGGGGTCTGCCGCCGGCGCTGTGGGGCACTTACATGGCGCTGAGCCTGGCCACCTTCATCGTCTACGCCGGTGACAAGCGGGCCGCGCGGCTGGGGCAGTGGCGGGTGCGTGAAGGCACTTTGCACGGCCTGGCCCTGGCGGGCGGTTGGCCGGGCGCTTTGCTGGCGCAGCAGCTCTTGCGTCACAAGTCCAGCAAGCCGGCGTTCCGGCGCCAGTTCTGGTGGACGGTGCTGGGCAATCTGCTGGGCTTTGCGCTGCTGTTCACGCCGTTGTTTTCGCGCTTGCGACACCTCGCCGGCTCTTGACGCCGGCTATTCACGCCGGTTCTTCAGCCTGCTGCGGCATTTGCGTCTGGCGAAACAAAGTGGGCAAACCGGGCTAGTTTTGCGCGGCCCTGTGGGCGCAGCCGCGCTAGGCTGCTCGACCATGGACTTGCTGTATTTCTCTCGGCCCACCGGAGTTGGGCGTCGGGCGTGGATGCCTTGAGCGCACTCGACCCCGATCTGCTGATGCAGACGCTTTTGCACAGCCTGCCGGCCAGCTGGCAGTCGGCCTGGCCCTGGCTGCGCGGCGGTGCCTCGCTGCTGCTGTTCGGGTTGCTGCCGGCCGCCTGGCTGCTGCTCAGCGCAGCGGCTTTGCTGGCGGGTGCACAGGCCCGAGCCATGGCCCAGCTGCATGTGCAGCCGCGCGGCGTGCCGCGCAGCCGCTGGCTGGGCAGCCTCTTGCTGGCCGCTGGCCTGTGGTGGCCGTGGATGTCGGCGGAGACGCCGGCCGTGCCTCTGCTTTTGTCTCTGCTGATGGCCTATGCCGCCTCGCGCTCCTTGCTCAATGCCTTGCAGCCGCGCCGCGCCTTGAGCAGCGGCTTTCGCCTGGCCATGGGGGTGTGGGCTGTGTTGCTGGCGGCGGGGCAGGGCGTGCTCCTGGCGCGCGTGCCCATGGCGCCTGCGGCCGGTGTCTTGAGTGTGCTGGCGGTGGCCGGCCTCTTGTGGCTGAACGGCGGGTCGCCGG
>JAIXSD010000267.1 GCA_027484885.1 Rubrivivax sp. | reverse complement strand
TCGGTCGGCGAAATGGCCACCACCCTGGCCCATGAGCTGAACCAGCCCATCGGCGCGGCCAGCAATCTGCTGCGCGGCCTGCGCATGCGCCTGGCGCGGCGCGCGGCCGAGAAGCCCGCCGCCGCGCTCAGCAGCGAGGAAAGCGCCGCGCTCGAACGGGCGCTGGAGCAGCTGAGCTTTGCGGCACGGGTGATCACGCGCATCCGCGAGTTCACCCATTCGCGCCAGCCGCGCCTGCAGCGCCTGGACCTGGCGGCCCTGCTGCGCGAGTCGCTGGGCCTGCTGGACTGGGACCTGCAGCGCAGCGAGGTGGCGCTGAGCCTGGATCTGCCCAGCCAGCCCCTGCTGGTGCGCGGCGACGCGGTGATGCTGCAGCAGGTGCTGGTCAATCTGATGCGCAATGCCCTGGACGCCATGCGCCAGCCACCCGCCCAGACGGCACCGCGCCTGGGCCTGCGCCTGCGCAGCGAGCAGGGCCAGGCCCTGCTGCAGGTGCAGGACAACGGCTGCGGCCTGAGCGAGGCGGCGGAGAAAAACCTGTTCGTGCCCTTCGCCTCGACCAAGCCCTCGGGCATGGGTGTGGGACTGGCCATCTGCCGCTCCTTCATCGAGCTGCACCAGGGCCGGCTCTGGTTCAGCCGCAACCCCGAGCGCGGCTGCAGCTTCCACATCGACCTGCCGCTCGACAGCGGCGCCCCCGCCAGCGCAGCCGATCCCTTGGCCGCGCCCTCCCCCCAACCCGCCCGTCTGGAGTGAAGCCCGATGTCACAGCCCTCACCCACCATCTACCTGATCGACGACAACGCCGATTTCCGCGCCTCGGCCGAGTTCTGGCTGGATGCGGCCGGCTACCAGGTGCAAGCCCTGGGCGACCCGGAGCAGGCGCTGCAAGCCCTGGGCCGGCACCCGAGCGCCGAGCGCGCCTGCGTGCTGATGGATGTGCGCATGCCCGAGATCTCGGGCCTGGACCTGCATGACCGCATGAACGAGCGCGGTCTGGACCTGCCCGTGGTCTATATGAGCGGCCATGCCGATGTGGCCCTGGCGGTGCGCGCCATGCAAAAAGGCGCGGTCAGCTTTCTGGAGAAGCCGCTCGACGAAGAGGCCCTGGAGCGCGCGCTGCAAGCCGCCTTTGCCCGCATGGAGGCGCGGCAGCAGCAAGCCAAGCCGACCCCGCCCGAGGACGAGGCCGGCCAGACCGCCCGGGCCGAGGCCGGCGACACCCCCGGCGCGCAGGAGTTCCGCCGCCGCGAGGCCACGCTGGCGCCGCGCGAGCGCGAGGTGCTGGGCTGGGTGATCCAGGGCATCTACAACAAGAACATCGCCGACCGCATGCAGCTCTCGGTCAAGACCATCGAGCTCTACCGCGCCCGCGGCATGGGCAAGATGGGCGCACGCTCGGTGGCCGAGCTGACGCGCATGATGGTCAGCCGCCAGGTGGAGGGCGCATGCTGAGCCCGGCCCCGCAATCACCCGCAACGCGCGGCGAGCGCCTGCACGAGCCGGCAGCGCAGGACCATGCGAGCCGGCTGAGCCTGGCCGCCGACAGCCCCAGCGGCCCCGTGCAGCTGCTGCTGCCGCCCGAGCTGCACAGCCCCGCCCAGGCCGCCCTGCTGCTGCACCGCGCAGCCACCTGGCTCGACGCCCTGGAGGACTGGCTGGCGCCGGGCGAGCTGCTGCACTGGGCGCCGGCCGAGGCGGCAGGCCCCGGCACAGCACCGGGCCGGCTGCGCGCCGCCATCGCCTGGGGCCACCGGACCGACGAGTTCGGCGGCCCGCAAGGCCTGGAGCTGGAGGCTGCGGCCCTGTTCCAGCGCCCCGCCCCGCCACCCCTGCTGGGCCTGCAATGGCCAGCCCTGGCGGCCGAGCTGCTGCTGGGCCGGCAAGACCTGCCCCCCGAAGACCTGACCGGCCTGGCCCTGGGCAGCGTGCTGCTGATCGAGGCCAGCTTCTGCAGCGATTGGCAGGCCTGGCTGCGCCTGCCCGCGGGCTGCACCGCCATGGCCCCGACCTGGGGGCGCAGCCTGTGTGCCGGCAGCGAAGCCAGCTGGTTCGACCGCCCCAGCGGCCTGGCTGCGCGCGCGCCGGGCAGCGGCGTGCTGGAGTTCCGCCAAGCCCTGGCCGAGCCCCTGCCGGCCGAGCGCCTGTTCGGCTGGGCGCCGCTGGACACGGCCTTGCTGCCCGCCACGCCCATCAGCCTGTGGTGGGTGGACCGCAGCGGCCAGCAGCCCGACTGCGAGCTGGCGCGCGGCGAGCGCCTGGCCTGGGGTCGGGGTCAGGCCTTGCGGGTGACCGAGCTGTGCGCGCCCGAGCGCTGCGCCCAGCTGCAGGCGGAGCGTGCATGGACCTGAATCAGTTCTCGCCCGCCTCGGCCCTGCTGACGGTGGTGCTGTTGTCGCTGGCGCCCTTCGTCGCGGTGATGGTGACCTCTTTCACCAAGTTGGTGGTGGTGTTCGGCCTGCTGCGCAATGCTCTGGCCTTGCAGCAGACCCCGCCCAATATCGTGCTCAACGGCCTGGCCCTGGTGCTGAGCGTCTACGTGATGTACCCGGTGGGCGTGCAGATGCAGCAGCGCATCGGTGACAAGCCCCTGGGCAGCAATGCCCAGGCCATGCTGGCCGCGGCCGACCAGGCCAAGGAGCCGCTGCGTGAGTTCCTGATCCGCCACACCCGGCCGCTGGAGCGCGCCTTTTTTCTGAAGACGGCGCAGCGCTCGCTACCGCCCGAGGCGGCCGAGGCCTTGAGCGAGCGCGACTTCATCGTCGTGGTGCCGGCCTTCACCGTGAGCGAGTTGTCGGTGGCCTTCGAGATCGGCTTCCTGATCTTCCTGCCTTTTCTGGTGGTCGATCTGGTGGTGGCCAACATCCTGATGGCCATGGGCATGCAGATGCTCTCGCCCACCACCGTGTCCCTGCCCTTCAAGCTGCTGCTCTTCGTGCTGATCGACGGCTGGGTGAAGCTGGTGCACGGCCTGATCCTGACCTACCACTGAGACCCAACACCATGAACAACGAAGTGATCCAGCTGACGCAGCAGGCGCTGTGGTTTGTGCTGCTGCTGTCGGCACCGCCGATCCTGGTGGCAGCCGTGGTGGGCTTGCTGGTGGCTTTTGTGCAGGCGGCCACGCAGCTGCAGGAGCAGACCCTTCCCTTTCTGCTCAAGTTCCTCGCCATTGTGCTGACGCTCTTTGTCACCGCCTCGCTGCTGGGCGGCGGTCTGTATCAGTTCAGCGACCGGGTGTTCAGCGACTTCGCCAGCCTGGTGCGGCGCTAAAGCCTGGCGCACCGCATGGACTTTCTCGCCACCCTGGATCTGGGCCAGGCCCTGCTGCTCTGGGGCCTGTGCGCTGC
>JAIXSD010000273.1 GCA_027484885.1 Rubrivivax sp. | reverse complement strand
GTCGCCGGCGCCGAACTCCAGCGCCTGCAGCGCGCCGCAGTCCTGGCCCAGCAGCTCGCTCAAGCCCGCCCGGTCGCGCGCAAAACGCCGGGCAAAGCGGGCGGCGCTGGCGCAGCGGGCTTCGATCAGGCCTTGCACGCGCTGGCGCAGATCGGGGTAGGGGCAAAGGCCGGGCGCCCGCTCGTCACCCCAGAGGCCCCGCCAGAACTCGGGCGTGGCCGCGTAGATGAGAAATTCTTGCCAGCGGCTTTCGCTGTCCTCGGCGCGCAGCTGGCCGGTGACGCGCGCCGCGTTGAGCTCCAGCACCAAGAGGCGGCTGAGCTTGCTGTGCAGCTGGGCCAGCAATTGCTCGCGCGTGGCGGCGAGCAGCACCTGCGCTTCGGCAGGCTGGAATCCGGTGATCTCACGCAGCTGGCCTGCCAGCCCGTCCAGCGCGGACGGGATCAGGCAAGCCAGAACGGTGTCGAATTCACCGGCGTCTGCAGAAACAGACGCCATGGTGAATCAGCAGCACATGCGGGTGCGCGAGCCCGAGCAGGCGGTGCCGCACTTGCCCGAGATGGTGCTGGTGTCGCCGACGATGTCGGCTTCGGCGTACTCGCCGCCGATGAACAGCGGGCCGGCCGGGTTGCTGCCGTCGGCCTGGCTGCGCCATTGGGCAACCAGGGCTGCGGCTTCGCTCTCGCTGTGCTGGGAAACGGTGGTGCTCATAACAATCTCCTTGTGGGGTTCAAAGTCGATGCGCTTGTGTCCGAGCCCGGCATGAGCCGACCTCTCCTGGGGGCAGAAGCGGCGAGCGGCGGGTGAGCCCTCGGCCCGGCACCGGCGCATTGTTCTCAGCGGCGGAGTTGGCTCCCAGCTGTAAGAGTTGACAGCGGGTTAGCCCGAATTCCGGAGCCGCCGGATGGCTGCGTTAGTTTTCGCTGGCCAGCCGCAGCGTTTCATTTCGACCCACGCCCTGGGGCTGCGCCGCTGATGGAGATGCCGAAGGAAGCGGGGCCGCGATCGCCGTCCACAGATGCTGGGCCGCGTAGGCCCGCCAGGGGCGCCAGGCCTGGGCGCGCTCGGCCAGCTGCTTGGCGCTGGGGCGGCTGCCTTCGAGCTTCTCGATCGCCTGCATCAGGCCCACATCGGCGGCCGGAAAGGCATCGGGCTCGCGCAGCTGGCGGATGGCGATGTACTGGGCCGTCCAGTCGCCGATGCCGGGCAGGGCGCGCCAGCGGTCCAAGGCTTGATCCAGGCTGCCCTGGCGTTCGAGCAAGGCCGGTGTGGCGAGGCAGGCCTGGGCCACGGTCGACAAGGTGGCGGCGCGGCTGTGCGGCATGCCGAGTGGGCTGAGGTCCACTGCCGCGAGTGCGGCGGGGTTTGGGAACAGATGGCTCAGCCCCGGGAACTCCGGGTCGGGCGCGCGAATGGCCGCCCCGTGTTTCTGCAGCAGCTTGCCACCGAGCTGGATGGCTGCACCCACCGTGATCTGCTGGCCCAGCACAGCGCGGATGGCCAGCTCAAAGCCATCCCAGCAGCCAGGCACGCGCAGCCCGGGCCGCGCTTGCAGCAGGCGGGCCATCAGGGCATCGCGTTCGCCCAGCTGGCTGGCGATGGTTTCGGGGTCGGCTCCCAGGTCGAACATGCGGCGCAGGCGCGCGATCACCTGGGGCAAGAGGCTCAGATGGCTGGCGCGCAGCTGCACCCGCAAAGCCTGTTGCGCCGGGGCGTGGCTGACGCCGACCCGGCCCTGCTGACCGGCGATTTCCAGCACTCGCACATAACGCCCGCCCTCAATCGCATCGTCCACCTGCTCCAGCCCAGGGATGGCACGGGCGCGCAGAAAGCCCAGCATGGCCGGCCAGTCGTAGGGCGGCCGGTAGCGCAGCAGCAGGCTGACTTCGCCGGCCTGTGGCTGCAGGCGCTGGCCCGGGCCGTGGCGCAAGGCACTGGGTGGGCGCTGGAAGAGGTCCTGGAACACCTCGTTGAAGCGGCGGATGCTGCCGAAGCCGGCGGCGAACGCGATCGCGGTCAAGGGCAGGGCGGTTTCTCGCAGCAGCTGCTGGGCCAGCAGCACCCGCCGCGTCTGCGCCACGCTCAGCGGCGAGGCGCCGACATGCTCGGCAAACAGGCGGCGCAGCTGGCGCTCGCCCAGGCCGAGGCGCTCGGCCAGATCGGCCACGCTGTTCTCGTCCAGCGAGCCAAGTTCGATCAGCTCCAGCGCGCGCGTGACCGCATGGGAATAGCCGCTGTTGGCCACGCCGCGCCAGGCGCCCGAGTCGGGCGCCGCCTCGGGCCGGCAACGCAAGCAGGGGCGATAGCCGCCTTCCTGGGCGGCGGCGGCCGTCGGATAGAAGCTCACGTTCTCGCGCTTGGCCGTGGGCGCCGGGCAGATGGGCCGGCAGTAAATGCCGGTGCTGCGCACGGCGATGAAAAAACGCCCGTCGAAACGGGCATCTCGGCTGGCCAGGGCGCGGTAGCAGCTGTCGGGGTCCAGGGGCAGGAGGCTCATGGCTGGATTCTCAGCCGCGCAGCCCGCGCCGGCTGGCGGTTTTCGGACGTGAATGAGGGCCTACGGCGCCAAGCCGGGCGGCGTGGCTTCTGTCCTGTCATCGATCGCTGGCTAGACTGCGGGCCCGAGCAAGCGCTCCACCATGCGCCCTCATTTCATTCACACGCGCGAGTCCGCCATGACCGTCCTGCACACCGCCCGCCTGCGTCTCGAACCCTGCAGCCCCGAGCACCTCTCGGGCTTGCATGAGATGAACCGCGACCCGGCGGTGATGCGCTATATCACCGGCCGGGCCGAGACCCTGGAAGAGACCCAGGCCATGATCGAGCGGGTGCAGGCGCGCTGGGCGGAGCTGGGCTATTCCTGGTGGAGCTTCATCGAGGTGGCCAGCGGCCAGGTGGTCGGCGCCGGCTGCATCCAGCATCTGGGGCGGGACCGGGCCCAGCCGCTGGAGATTGGCTGGCGCTTGCGTCAGGACCGCTGGGGCCAGGGCCTGGCCTCGGAGGCCGCGCAGGTCATGGCGGCCTTTGCCTTCGACACCCTGCAGGCGCCGCTGCTGTGCGCGGTCTGCCACCCCGACAACCAGGCGTCTGCCCATGTGATGAAGAAGCTGGGCATGGTCTACCGCGGCCAGGAGCGCTGGTACGAGATGGACACGGCGGTGTACGAGATGGACCGCGCCGCCTGGCGGGCGCGTGGGTCGGCATGATGGAGACGCCTGCCGGGCAAGCGCCCACGCTGCAACCGCCCGAACGGCCCGAGCCGCCCAGCCGCTGGACGGCCTTCAAGTTCTGGCTCTGGCTGGGCTGCCTGAGCTTTGGCGGGCCGGCCGGGCAGATCGCGCTGATGCACCAGGAGCTGGTCGAGCGGCGGCGCTGGATCAGCGAGCGGCGCTTTTTGCATGCGCTCAACTACTGCATGCTGCTGCCCGGGCCTGAGGCGCAGCAGCTGGCCACCTACATCGGCTGGCTGCTGCAGCGCGGCTGGGGCGGGCTGATGGCCGGGGCGCTGTTCGTGCTGCCCTCCTTGCTGCTGCTGATTGCGCTGTCCTGGCTGTATCTCGTGCATGGCCAGCAGCCGCTGGTGGCGGGCTTGTTCTTCGGCATCAAGCCGGCCGTCACCGCCCTGGTGCTGCAGGCGGCACATCGCCTGGGCGGGCGGGTGTTGCGCAATCGCTGGCTCTGGGCGATTGCCGTGGCGGCTTTTGTTGCGATCTTTGCGCTCAAGCTGCCCTTTCCGCTGATCATCGGCGCAGCGGCTCTGGCCGGCTGGCTGGGGGGGCGCTGGCGGCCGGATGCCTTTGCCACGGGCGGCGGCTACGGTGGCGCGCAAGCGGTCTCGGCCGGGCCGGCGCTGATCGACGACCACACGCCCACGCCGGCCCATGCGCGCTTCACGCGCCGCGGCCTGGCCCGCGTTCTGGGCTTGGGATTCGGCCTGTGGTTGCTGAGCATGGCAGCGCTCTGGCTCTGGGGCGGGCGCGAGGGCTTGCTGACGCAGATGGGCTGGTTCTTCAGCAAGGCGGCGATGCTGACCTTTGGCGGCGCGTATGCCGTGCTGCCCTATGTGTTTCAGGGCGCGGTGGAGCAGCAGCAATGGCTGACGGCCGCGCAGATGATGGACGGCCTGGCTCTGGGTGAAAGCACGCCGGGGCCGCTGATCATGGTGGTGGCCTTTGTCGGCTTCGTCGGCGGCTGGGGCGCGCAGCTGCTGGGGCCGGATGCTTTGTTTGCCGGCGCAGCATTGGCGGCGGTGGTGGTGACCTGGTTCACCTTCCTGCCGTCTTTTGTCTTCATCCTGGCTGGCGGGCCGCTGGTCGAGGCCACGCACGGCCGCCTGGGTTTCACGGCGCCGCTGACGGCCATCTCGGCTGCGGTGGTGGGCGTCATCCTCAATCTGGCCCTGTTCTTCGCCCTGCACCTGCTCTGGCCGCAGGGCTGGGGCGGGCGCTTTGATGGGGTGTCCGCGGCGCTGATGCTGGCCGCTGCCTGGGCCTTGCTGCGCTGGAAGTGGAGCGTGCCCCGCGTGCTGGCGGCCAGCGCCCTGCTGGGCCTGGCCGCGCAGCATGCCGCTGCCTGGATCAGTTAGCGCTCAGCGCTTTCTTGACCGCACCGACCACCAGGCTCGGGTCGTCCCACATCAGGAAGTGGTAGCCCTTGTCGCTCATCTGCAGGTCCAGCCCCTTCAGATCGGCGTACTGGCGCTCGAAGATGGCGCGGGTGCTGGCTTGGGTGCTGCCCATGCGCTCGTAAGCGGCCCAGGCGCCCAGCACCGTGGTCGGCACGCGGATCTGGCTCAGCTGGGGGCGCAGGTCGGTGGTCCAGAGCTCGTACATGGCCTGGGCGGTGGTGTTGCGGTCGCTGCTCAGGCCCCACTGCACCAGGTCCTCGATGCGCTCGCTCTGGCGCGTCATGCCGGCCATCATCGGCGTCAGCTGGGCGCGCAAGCCCTCGGCCGGCGCATTGCGCATGCCCTGACGCATGCCCTCGGCCATGGGCTTGACCTGCTCGATCGTGGCGGCCGGGTTCTGGATGCCCGGCAGAAAGGGCAGGGAGTCCACCACCACCAGCTGCTTCACCGTCTTGCCGCCATGGTCTGCGGCCAGCATCAGGCCCAGCACGCCGCCCAGGCTGTGGCCGACCACGGTGGCACCCTGGGGCGCTTCCTGCTGAAGCAGGGCCTGCAGCTGCCCCTTCATCTGCTGCAGAAAATCCTCGGGCTTGCTCAGCGCCGGGCTGCCGGCAAAGCCGGGCAGCTGCACCATCAGGCAGCGCACACCCGGTTGCAACTGGGCGCAGGTCTCGGTCCAGACGCTGGCGGGGCTGTTCAGGCCGGGGATCATCAGCACGGGCCGGCCTTCGCCGCTGCGGCTGAGTTGCAGGTCCTGGAACTTCTCGGGTGCGGCTTGGGCCTTGGCCTGGGCGTTCGCGTTGCCGCTCAGCACCGTCAGGCCGGCGAAGACCAGGCTGGCGCCGATGTGGCAGAGGGTGGCTGTCAGTCCGGGGTGTTGCTGTTGCATGGCGGTCTCTGTTGAGGTGGCTGGGAATGGATCGCATTGTTGGCAAGGACCTTGCGGCCCGGTGCTGCTGCGCGACGAATGGCCGAAAGGCGCGACGGGTGGCTAGCGCTGCGGGCGAATGGCTCCCAGCTGTAAGAGCTGACAGTGTGAGCCGGGCCTGGGCTTGCCTAGAGTGGCGGCACGCCTCGCCCATGCCTTCAGCGCGTCTTGAAGCCCAGGGGCTCTGCGAACTCATACCCCCTCCCGACCGCTTTTTTTTGGAGTGCCCACCCCATGTCCCGTTTCTTTGCCTCGCGTTCTCGCGCTGCCTCGCTCGGTCCCTTGCTGCCTGTGGCCGTGGCTGCCTTGGTGTGCAGTGTGGCCGGTGTTGCCCAGGCTGCCGCCGCCAATGGTTTCGAGGTGCGCCTGTCGGTGGCCCAGCCGGTGCTCAAGGGCGATGTCGATGTGCACGTCAGCGTCAGCATCACCAACACCAGCCGTCAGCCGCGCCAGATCCTGCGCTCGCAGCTGCCCGGCGCCGCGCCGATGGCTGCGCTGTTCCGCATCAGCCGTGACGGCCAGCCGGTCGACTACACCGGCCCGGTGGTCAAGCGTGGCCCGCTGACCGAGGCCGACTACCTGACCCTGGCCGCCGGCGAAACCCAGACCTTCGAGGCCGAGCTGACCGGTACCTACGACCTGAGCCAGAACGGCCG
>JAIXSD010000039.1 GCA_027484885.1 Rubrivivax sp. | reverse complement strand
GGCAGCGGCTTTTTTGTGGTCAGCCTGCTGGCCAGCGAGCTGGCCGGGCGCCTGGCGCGCGAGGAGCGCGCGGCCCGCGGCAGCATGGAGCTGGCGCGCCAGCAGGCGCAGCTGAACCGGCTGGTGATCGAGGAGATGCAAGAAGGCGTGCTGGTGGTGGACCGGCGCGGCCGCGTGCGGGCAGCCAATCCGGCCGCGCGCATTTTGCTGGCGGATGGCGCGCCTGCGGCCGCGGGTGAGGCCGCGCCGGCCGGCCCGGCCATGGTGCGCAAGGCGCCGTTCCGCCTGCGCGGCGTGCCGGCCTGGCAGCCCCTGGTGGCCTCGGTGGAGCAGGCGTTTGTGGCCGGCAACTGGCCCGAGCTGGGGCGTGATGTCAGCCTCAGCTTCCCCAGCGGCTGGCAGCGCAGCCTGCGCCTGCGCATGCGCTTCACGCGCCGCCGCGAATCGCACACCACCGAGGATTTGTGCGTGCTGCTGATCGAGGACAACCGCCAGGTTCAGGCGCGCAGCCAGCAGGAAAAGCTGGCGGCCATGGGCCGGGTTTCGGCCGGCATCGCGCATGAAATCCGCAACCCGCTGGCCGCCATCGACCAGGCCAATGCTTTGCTGGCCGAGGACCTGGGCGAGCCGCGCGCGCAGCAGCTCACGCGCATGGTGGCCTCCAACGTGCAGCGGCTCAAGCGCATCGTCGAGGATGTGCTCGAGGTGGCGCCCGGCGCCGTGCCCACGCCCACGCCGGTCGATGCCAGCACCTTGGTCAACGAGACCTGCCTCGATTGGGCGCGCACCAACCAGCTGGCGCCGGGGCCGCTGGACCCGCTCAGCTGTGTGGTGCCGCTGCAGCCCTTGATCGTCAGCTTCGATCCCGAGCACCTGCGCCGTGTGCTGGTCAATTTGCTGGACAACGCGCTGCGCCATGCCGACCCAGGGCCGGCCTCGGTGCAGGTCTTGCTCGAAGAAGAAGCGGCCGCCAGCGGCCCGGGTTGGGCGCGCCTGGTGATCTTCAATGCCGGCCGGCCGATCGCGCCCGAGGTGGAGCGGCATTTGTTTGAGCCCTTCTTTTCCACGCGCAGCCGCGGCTCGGGCCTGGGCTTGTACATTTGCCGGGAGCTGTGCGAGCGCTACGGCGCCCGCATCGATGTGCAGCGCCGCCACGACCCGCAATTGCCTGGCAATGAGTTTGTGCTGCGCTTGCGCCGCATGCCGCCGCCAAGCACCCCGCCGGCTACCCCGCCGGGCGCCTTCACCTCCACCCCAACGAATTCGAGATGAGCATGAGTAGCAGCAGCAGTTCGCCTGCAGCCGTCGGCCCCACCCACCGCCTTTTGGTGGTGGACGACGAACCCGATCTGCGCACGCTCTACGAGCTGACCCTGCTGCGCGAGGGTTACGAGCTGGAGACCGCCGGCAGCGTCAGCGAAGGGCTGGCGCGCCTGCAAGCGCAGAGCTACAGCGCCGTGATCACCGACATGCGCCTGCCCGATGGCAGTGGCCTGGATCTGCTGCACTGGCTGGAGCAGCAGGGCCGTGCCGAAAAGACGCTGGTGATCACCGCCTACGGCTCGGCCGAGAACGCCGTCGAGGCGCTCAAGGCCGGGGCCTACGACTACCTGACCAAGCCGGTGGATCTGCGCCAGTTCCGCCTGGTGGTGGCTTCGGCCTTGGGCCGCTTGCCGTCCGTCTCACCGGTGGCGGCCAAGCTGCCGAGCGCTTCGCTTCCCGAATCACCTGTTGCCGCGCCAGAGCCTCAAGCTGCGCCTGTGGCCAAGCCGCCCGCGCCGCCATCAGCCGTGGCGGCGCCGGCCAGCAACTCCGCCCTGTCCCGCCTGGCCGGGCAATCGCCGGCCATGCAGGAGGTGAGGGCCTTGATCGACAAGGTCTCGCGCAGCATGGCGCCCGTGCTCTTGCAGGGCGAATCGGGCACCGGCAAGGAGCTGGTGGCCCGCGCCATCCACGACAGTGGTGTGCGGGCGCGCCAGCGCTTTGTGGCCGTGAACTGCGGGGCCATCCCCGAGCAGCTGCTGGAGGCCGAGTTCTTTGGCTACCGCAAGGGCGCGTTCACCGGCGCGCACGAAGACCGCGAAGGCTTCTTCCAGGCGGCCGATGGCGGCACCTTGTTCCTCGATGAAATCGGCGATCTGCCCCTGGCCATGCAGAGCAAGCTGCTGCGCTCCATCCAGGAGCGCTCGGTGCGGCCGGTGGGCGCGGTGGTGGAGGCGCCGGTCAATGTGCGCATCCTCAGCGCCACCCACAAAGACCTCAGCGCCGAGGTGGCCGCCGGCCGCTTCCGCCAAGACTTGTTCTACCGCCTCAATGTGATCCAGCTGCGCGTGCCGCCGCTGCGAGAGCGCATCGAGGATGTGGCCCAGATTGGCGAGCGGGTGCTGCAGCGCATTGCCCAGGATGCCGGCGTGTCGCCGGTGCCGCGGCTGAGTGCTGATGCGCTCGATCTGCTCAGCCGCTATGCCTTCCCCGGCAATGTGCGCGAGCTGGAGAACCTCTTGCACCGGGCCCTGGCCTTGTCGGGCGGCGAGTGGATCACCGCGGCCGACCTGGGCCTGCCCGAGGATGTGCTCGATGACTCGCAGCTCGGCGCCTTCGATGCGCTGGAGCCGTCAGAGGCCGTTGCTGGGGCCGCGCTGGCTGAAGCTGGCGAGGTGCTGGATCAGGGGCTAGGCCAGGAGCTGCCGGCCGATCTGGCCGTCTACCTGGACGAGGTGGAGCGCGAGATCCTGCTGCGGGCCCTGGCGCGCCATCGCTTCAATCGCACGGCGGCGGGTGCAGCGCTGGGCCTGAGCTTGCGGCAGATCCGCTACCGCATGGCCCGCTTGGGCATCACGGCCGGCGACTGACACGCCGGGCTGGATGCCCCTGATGCGGGCTCGGTAAAAAAACGTAAGT
>JAIXSD010000381.1 GCA_027484885.1 Rubrivivax sp. | reverse complement strand
TCGGCATTGCTGCTGCTGCTGCCGCCTTGGCCGCCGCCGCCGCCCACGCTCTGGGCCAGCAGGGCCGGGGCGTGGGCGATGCTGCTCACCACGCCGTCTTGCACCGCCAGGCCTGTGCTGACGCTGCCGCTGTGCTGCACCACCACCGTGCCGCCATGGCCCGCCTTGCCACCCGCGCCCCCGAGGGCCAGGCTGGCCGCGTAGCCGCTGTTGGCGCCTGCGGCACCGCCCTTGCTGGCGTTGCTGCCCGACACGCTGCCGGCGCTGGCCGAGTTGCTCTGGTTGTTGGGCGACGCACTGGCCGTGCCCGTGCTGGCACTGGTTTTGCCGTCGTCTTCGGCCGGCGTCACGCTGGCGGCCGTGCTGGCCGCGCCTCCGTTGCCGCCGCCGCCGCCCACGCTCTGGGCGAACAGCCCGCCGGCATTGCTCTGCCAGGTGCTGACGCTGCCGCTGTTGATCAGGTTGACGCTGCCACCACTGCCACCGCCGCCGCCGCTGCCGCCCAGACCCAGGGAGGCAGCAGCCTTGCCCCCGGCCTGCGAGCTGGCGCTGACCGAGCCGCCATCACCACCGCCGCCGCCCACGCTTTGGGCAAAGACGCCGAGGGACTGGGCGCCGGCCGTGCCGATGCCGCCGCTGTTGCGCACCTGCACCGAGCCCGCGTCGCCGCCCGTGCCGCCGCTGCCGCCCAGGCTGAGGGCGACCGCACTGTTGCCGCCCTTGGCATTGCTGGTGCTGCTGCCACCATGACCGCCACCGCCGCCCACGCTCTGCGCATACAGACCGGACGAGAGATCACCGAGGGTGCTCACCAACGCGCTGCTGTCCACGGCCACGGCGCTGCCCTTGCCACCCAGCCCACCGGCGCCGCCGATGCTGAGCGAGGCGCCCACGCCGTTGTCGTTCTTGGCGCTGGAGCTGCTCGGGGCGCCATTGTCCTGGCTGAACTTCTGCGCCACGGCCACTGTGGCATTGCCCACGGTCGAGCCCACCAGCCCGGTGTACGCCGCGACACCGGCAGCTTCAACCGCGCCTTGCGATCCATCCGCGGAAGCCGATGCCGAGCCCCCGTGTCCACCGCCGCCGCCAATGCTCTGCGCCAGCACCCCGGGGGACTGCGCGCCTGTTGTGTTCAGGGCGCCGGTGGGCGTCACCACCACCATGCCGGCATCGCCGCCGCCGGCACCAAAGCCGCCGATGGCCACCGAGGCCGCGTGCTTGTTGCTGACGGCGCTGGCAGAAGCGGCACCGCCCTGGCCGCCACCGCCGCCGATGCTTTGCGCCACCATGGCGGGGGCTTGCTGGCCGAAGGTGGAGACGCTGGGCAAGGTCACCCTGTTGACCGGGGTGCTGCCTGCCAGTGCGCTGGCCGAGCGCCCCTCGGCCTGACCGGTGGTGATCCAGTGCACCGTGGCGGCACGGGTGTCGTTGCCAAAGGCCGCCCGCAGGTCCGCGTAATTGGCCAGGTACTGGGCCGGATTGAAGGCATTGGTCACGCGACCTTCGCCATAGCCCCAGTCCCGGTAGTGCCGCAGGCCGGCCAAGGGATCGTTGCCCAGGGCGCGGATCAAGTCGGGGTGGGACGCGATGTAAATCAGCGGGTCCACGAAGGCCGTCGTGCTGTCGGTCAGCGCCAGTGCGACCGGTGGGCTACCGGCCGGGGTGCTCGCGTTGCGTCCCTCGTTGAAGCCGGTGCCCACGTAATGGTTGGTGGCTGCGGCCAGGTCGCCGTTGAACGAGGCTTGCAGGTCGCTGTAGTTCGCCATGTACTGCGCCGCATTGAAGCTTTGCGTGGCGCGCGCCTCGCCGAAACCCCAGTCGATGTAGTGTTTGAGGGCGGCCGCAGGATTGTTGCCGTAAGACTTGAGCAGATCCGCATTGCTGGCCAGATAGGTTTGCGCGTCGAAGTTGAGCAGCGCATTGCCCGCGTTGCTACCGCTGCCGCCGCCACCGCCAATCGCCACAGCCGCCGCGGCGGAGCCGGCGATGGCGTGTGAGCTGGCCGCGCCCCCTTGGCCGCCGCTGCCCCCGATGCTCTGCACCAGCACACCCGCTGCACGGTCGCCCTGGCCGGCCGCGCCCGATGCGCTGTTGCGGCTGGGCACGCCTGTTTGCACGGCATCCAGCAAGCGCACGGCGGCCTCGGCCCCGGCGCCGCCGGCCGCCCCCTTGCCGCCCACCGTCACGGCAGCGGCCATGCTCTTGTTGTTGGGGTCGCCTCCAGAGGCTGAGGCTGCAATCGCAGCGGTGGCTCCACCCTGGCCGCCGCCACCGCCAATGCTTTGAGCCACCACGCCCACCGCTCCTTGACCCTGGGTGATGACGGTGCTGCGCCCCACCACGGCGACGTTGCCGGCGTTCTGTCCCGTGCCCCCCGTGGCACCTGCCGCACCCGCCGCACCGACGGAAACTGCCATGGAGGGGTTGCCCGTCGATGCGCTGGCTGAAAGAGCCGAGCCGCCATTGCCTCCGTTCCCGCCGATGCTCTGCGCCAGCAGGCCGAAGGACTGCTGGCCGCTGGTGAGCACCGGTGCATCGGCCTTGATGTTGACCGTGCCTCCTTGTCCGCCCGAGCCACCCGTGCCACCGATGCTGGTCGCCATCGCCACGATGGTGGTGGCCGAACCGGCGGCCGTGAAGCCGCCGCTGCCCCCGTTGCCACCGATGCTTTGAGCCGCCAGGCCTGGGGCCATGTGTCCGCTGGTTTGCACGGGCAGGCGGGCCGTCATGGCCACCAGACCGGCCCTGCCACCGGCGCCACCCGCGCCACCCAGGGAGACGGAGGGCGCTGCCGCCATGCTGGCCGAAGCACTGGCCGCCCAGCCGCCAGTTCCGCCCGCGCCGCCCAGGCTTTGCCCCAGCACGCCGGGCGATTGGTCGCCCTCGGTGACCAGCCTCTGCTCGGCGCCATGGACATGCAGCCAGACATCCCCACCGGTGCCACCCTTGCCACCCCCGCCGCCCAGATTGGCGGCCAGGCTCAGCCCGCCGGCCAGGGCACCGGCCAGGGTGTGGCCGCCACTGCCACCATTGCCGCCCAGGCTCTGGCCTTGAATGCCTGGCGAAAAAGCGCCGCGGGTGAGCAGGCTCGCGCCATGGTCGATGCTGACCGTGCCGGCACTGCCTGCGTTGCCACCGCCACCGCCCACGGCCAGCGCGACACTGCCCTGAAAGGACAGTGCGCCCGCCGCACTGAAGCCGCCTTGGCCGCCACCGCCGCCGATGCTCTGCGCCAGGATGCCCGGGGCATGCCCGACCTGGCTGGATTGAGCGGCGATCGCGCCCGTGTTGTTGACCTGCACCGATGAGGCCGCAGCGCCAGAGCCGCCACTGCCCCCGGCGCCGATGCTGATGCTGCCCATGCCCGCCACGGTGCCAGCGATGGCATGGCCACCCGAGCCACCGCCGCCGCCAATGCTTTGGGCCAGCAGCACCGGGGCACCACCGCCCTGGGTGGTCAGCGCGCCCTTGTTGGTCACATTGACCGCTCCCGCATGGTTGCCCGAGCCGCCGCTGCCACCGACGCTGACCGCGCCGGCCACGAACTCCGCGCCCGACAGCGCCACCGAGTAGCCGCCATGGCCGCCACCGCCGCCAATGCTCTGGGCCACCAGGGCGCTCGCACTGGCGCCCTGGGTGGTGATCGCGCCACGTCCGTAAGCCGGATTGCTGCTGCTGTCTTCGTTGACGAGGGTCACGTTGCCGCCCGTACCACCCGTGGCACCATTGCCGCCGACCGCCAGGGAGCCGGCATAGCGCCCCGAGGCCGCCAGGGTGATGGCCGAGCCGCCGTTGCCGCCGCCGCCACCAATGCTTTGTGCCACCAGACCTTGTGATCCTTCGCCGCTGGTGTTGATCAGGCCACCGGGGTTGTGAACCGCCACGGCACCGGCCGATTGACCACTGCCCGCTTTGCCGCCCACACCCACCGAGGCAGAGCTGCCGGTGTAGGCCAGGCTCAGGTCCATGGTGCTGCCGCCGGAGCCGCCACCGCCGCCGATGCTCTGCGCCAGCAGCCCGGGCGACTGCGCCCCGGAGGTGCTGATGGCCTGCCCATTGCTGCTGGCAAAAACTTGGCCGCCGCTGCCGGCCGCGCCGCCGCTGCCGCCAAAGCCCAGCGACTGCGAACCGATCAGGCTGCCGGACAGCGACATGGCGTAACCGCCCGCGCCGCCGCCGCCGCCAATGCTCTGGGCCACGATGCCAGGCGAGGCGAGGCCGGTGGTGGCGATGCGGAAGTCGGTTCGGACCGCCGTCAGCACAGGCGTGCCGGCACAGGGGCTGAAGCTGGAGGAGAGGGCGCTGTAGCTGTTGCAGTTCACCAGCACGTTGCCGCCGTTGCCGCCGCCTCCACCGGCGCCTCCGTGAGACACGGCGGCGCTGTCGCCAGCCAAGGCGGTCGCATACGCGAGGGCCCCGCCCGCACTGCCGCCGCCGCCGCCGATGCTTTGGGCCTGCAAGGCCGGGGAACTGATCTCGGCGGTTCCGAGGTGTCCGACATGGGTCACCAGCACCTGCGCGCCCACGCCGCCACTGCCGCCTGTCCCGCCCACGGCCATGGCCGAGGCGTTGCCGAAAATGGTCGTGGCCCGGCCTTTGGCCTTGGCAAAGCCGCCCACGCCACCGCCGCCGCCAATGCTCTGGGCCACCAGGGCGATGGCGCCGCCGGCGCTCGAGTCATCGGCCGTCCAGCGGTCCTGACCATTGCACGCGATGCCGGTGCACAGGCTGTTCCAGTTGATGACGGTCACGGCGCCACCGTCACCGCCCGCGCCGCCAGCCCCGCCGACGGCCGTGGTCTTGCTGCCGCTGGA
>JAIXSD010000172.1 GCA_027484885.1 Rubrivivax sp. | reverse complement strand
TGTACAAGGAAACCAAGCTGAAGTGATTCAGCTTGGAGCCCGCACCTTCGGTGTAGGCCTTCCACAAAAAACCCCGCAAGGCGCAAGCCGGCGGGGTTTTTTCATGGGCGCTCGGTCAGGCTCAGCCAGGGCCGAGCAGGACATGACCTCAGTTCTTGGCTGCTGCCAGGGTGGTCTTGAATTCCTCGCGGAACCAGTCATCCAGCAGGCGGCGCTCGTAGCGGATCGGGTCGCTTTCGTTGTAGCGATTCATGCCGACCATGTAGTTCAGGTCATGCAGCCGGCTCTTGCCGCTTTGCAAGACCTTGCCGTTTTCGCTCAGGCTGAAGCTGAGCTCGATCGAGGGCGAACTGACCCCACGCAGCACGCGGATCATGTCCATGCGGCGCCCGACCGGCTCCCAGCCGCCGGCCAGGTCGACATTGCTAATCTCCACCGTCAAGTCCTTGCCCGGCAGTTGCGCGCCCAGCTTCTCCAGATGAGCTTTCAGCTCCTTCAAAACCGGATCCTGGTCGCGGCGGCCGAAATCACTGCTGGCATCGGTGAACTTGTCCGGTTCGATGAACCGAACCTGCACATCGGCCAGGGCCAGCGAGGCCGAAGCGCTGACAGCCAGTGCCACGGCGACGGTACGCAAAAGACGGGTCTTGTTCATGCTCATGGTGACTCTCCTTGTGTGGGTTGGATGACTCCGTTGCAATGACTTCAGTCTAGTCCTCAGACGCAAAAAAGGCGCCCCTCGGGGCGCCCTTTTACCTCAGACTTACCGGCGGTCACCGCAGTCCAACGCAATCGTCACAAACGGTCAAACAGCGCGGATTCAATGGGCGAGGCAGGAACGAGAGCATGTACAGCTGAGCCCGAGCCTCAGGCCCGCGCCATGCGCAAGCTCATGGAGAAATTGCGCAGCTCGGCAATGCCGCTTTCCTCGGCACGGCGGCACCAGGCTTGCAGGTCGGCCACCAACTGTTCGGCCGAGACATTGGTGCGGGTCCAGAGCTGGCGCAGTTCTTCGCGCATGGTCAGCAGCTTGTCCAGGGTGGGGCTGGCTGCGCGGGCGTTGGCAATCTCGGTCAGCAGGCGATCGGGGATGTTGACCTCATCGCGGTGCGACCAACGCTTGGCCAGCTTGAACTGCGCCCACTGTGCGCTGTGCTCCTGGCCCTGGGCCTTGAGTCGCGCCAGCTCAGCCGCGCAGGCCGCCTTGAGGCCGCGGCCGTACTTGGACATCACCTCGTAGCGGTTGGTGATGATGGCTTCCAGCGTGTCTTTATCGGCCGGCTTGATATCGCCGTGGCGCAGCTTGGGCGCGGTCTTGCGGACCTTGGCCCAACCCAGCATTTCGAAAGCACGGATATAGCCCCAGCCGATGTCGAACTCGAAGGGCTTGACCGAGAACTTGGCCGAGGTCGGGTAGGTGTGGTGGTTGTTGTGCAGCTCTTCGCCGCCGATCAGGATGCCCCAGGGCGAAACATTGGTGGAAGCATCGGGTGCTTCGAAATTGCGATAGCCCCAGTAGTGACCGATGCCATTGATCACGCCGGTCGCCCAGACCGGGATCCAGACCATCTGGATGGCCCAGACCGTGGCACCGATGGCGCCGAACAAGGCCAGGTTGATGATCAGCATCAGGCCCACACCCTGCCAGGAAAAGCGGGTGTAGAGGTTGCGCTCGATCCAGTCATTGGGTGTGCCCAGGCCGTACTTGGCGAGAGTCTCGGGGTTCTTGGCTTCGGCGCGGTAGAGCTCCACGCCAGTCAGCAGCAAGGCCTTCAGGCCGCGCGTTTGCGGGCTGTGCGGGTCGTCCTCGGTCTCGCATTTGGCGTGGTGCTTGCGGTGCACGGCCACGAATTCCTTGGTCACCATGCCGGTGGTCAGCCACAGCACGGCGCGGAAGAAATGCGAGGGAATCGGCCCCAGGTCCAGCGAACGGTGCGCCTGCGCACGGTGCAAAAAGATGGTGACCGACAGGATGGTGAAGTGGGTGATGACCAGCGTGAACGCCACGATCTGCCACGCACTGGCCTCCAGCAGACCATGCGCCAACCACTGAACCAGCGCATCATGTACCGACATCAAGAAATTCATGGCTTCCTCATCCTGCCCGGGATTGGGCGGCTAGACGGATTCGAGTCGGCGAATTGTAGGCGCACGACTCCAAAAACAAGGGGGCAAAACACTGCGCCAGGTCAAGCGCGCGTGAATCCTGCCCGGCCATGCGCAAAGCACAGGCCGGCGAACCTTCAGGACGCGCCAGGCGGGCGATGGGGTGTTACTGCTTTTCCCAGACGGCGGCGAAAAAGCCATCGGTCTGGTGCTGGTGCGGCCACAGGCGCAGATAGCCGTTTTCCACCAGACGCTCAGCATCTGCCACATGGGCGCGGCTGAGCACTTCAGCGGCATCGAGCTTCTTGAACTGCGGATGCGCTGCCGAGAAGGCCTCGGCAATCGCCTCGTTCTCGGCATCGAGCAGACTGCAGGTGGCATACACCAGGCGGCCACCCGACTTCAGCAGGCGCGAGGCACTGGCCAGGATGGCCGTCTGCTTGGCCTGCAGCTCCTGCACGGCATGCAGGGACTGGCGCCACTTCAGATCGGGGTTGCGTCGCAAGGTGCCCAGGCCCGAGCACGGTGCATCGACCAGCACCCGATCGATCTTGCCGGACAGACGCTTGATGCGCTCATCGCGCTCATGGGCAATTTGTGTCGGGTAAATATTGGACAGGCCGCTGCGCGCCAGGCGCGGCTTCAGCGAAGCCAGGCGATGGCCCGAGGTGTCGAAGGCATAGAGCCGGCCGGTGTTGCGCATGGACGCACCCAGGGCCAGGGTCTTGCCGCCGGCGCCGGCGCAGAAGTCCACCACCATCTCGCTGCGCTTGGCGTCCAGCATCAGGGCCAGCAACTGGCTGCCTTCGTCCTGCACCTCGATGCCGCCGCTGGTGAACAGCTCCAGCTTGTTGAGCGCCGGCTTGCCGTGGATGCGCAAGCCCAGGGGCGCGAACGGCGTCAGTTCGGCATGGATGCCGGCAGCGGTCAAGGTGGCCTGCGCTTCCTCGCGCTTGGCCTTCAGGGTGTTGACGCGCAGATCCAGCGGGGCCTGCTCGTTCATGCTGGCCGCCAGGGCCCAAAACTGCTCTTCACCCAGGCGGGCCAACAGCGGCTGGGCCAGCCACTCCGGCAGGTTGTGGCGCAGGCGCGGCGCCAGCTGGGTCTTGTCGATCTGGCGGACCTGCTCCAGCCATTGCTGCTCTTGCGGGTTCAAGGCGCCGCGCAAAAAGGCTTCATTGCCCTGCCAGCCGAGGATGGCCAGGCGGCGCTCGGTCGGGCCGCTGCCCGACTGGGCCAGATGCTGCA
>JAIXSD010000715.1 GCA_027484885.1 Rubrivivax sp. | reverse complement strand
TCCTCGAACAAAAACGGCGCGGTGATCACCGTCGGGCCGGCATCAAAAGTGAAGCCATCCTGGCGGTGCACGTAGGCGCGGCCGCCGGGCGCATCGAGTTTTTCGAGTACCGTGACCTGATAGCCGCGGGCACCGAGCCGCACCGCGGCGGCCAGCCCGCCAAAACCGCTGCCGATGACCAGGGCCTGCGGTTTGCCTTGCGGCGGCAGTGGCTGGTGCTGCGGATGCTGGTGTTGCTGTGGCTGCTGCCCTTGAGCCCCTCGCCGCCCCGGCGCCTCCGTGGCGCCAGCGGCTGGGTTCAAGGCGGCGGCGTCACCCGCTTTGGCCATGCCGTTCATCAGGAGCTCATGTGTCAACATAAGTTGATAGTATTCATGTCTAGTTTGATTGACAACTGGTTTTACCATGATGCCCAAGACGATGACGACGACGATGAGCCGGCGCTGAGGCGATGGCGATCACCCGATGGTTGAGCCATGACCCCATCTGAGCCTGCTGCGCCGGTGGAGCTCCGCAGCGTGCAAGCCGGCGGCCTGCGCTGGCGCCTGCTACTGCTGCAGGAGCAGCACCAGCATCAGCCGTGCGCCGGCAGCGAACCCCGGCCTTTGTTGTTACTGCTGCATGGCACCGGCTCGTCCTTGCAAAGCTGGCAAGCCTGCCTGCCCGGCTTGCTGCCGCATTTCAGCCTGCTGGTGCCCGACCTGCCCGGCCATGGCGGCAGTGAAGCCTTCCCCGACCGCGAGGCCAGCCTGCCCCGCATGGCCCAGGCGGTCGCCGCCCTGCTGGCCGAGCTGGACCTGCAGCCGCAATGGGTGGCCGGGCATTCGGCCGGCGCCGCCGTGATGGTGCAGCTGAGCCTGGACGGCCATCTGCCGCAAGCGCGCGGCCTGCTGGCCGTCAACGGTGCGCTGCAGCCCCTGCCCGGTGTGATGGGCGTGCTGGCGCCCGCCGTGGCCCAGCTCGCCGCCCGCAGCGACTGGCTGCCCCACTGGGTGACCCGCCACGCCGGCCAGCCCCGCGCACTCAAGAACCTGATCGCCTCCACCGGCTCACGCCTGAACGAGGCCGGCGTGCAGCACTACCGCAGCCTGCTTGCGCAACCGGCCCACGTGCGCGGCGTGCTGGACATGCTGGCCCACTGGCGGCTGGAAGAGCTACAAGCCCGCCTGCCTCAGCTGCGCACACCCCTGTGGCTGGCCGCCGGCTTGGCCGACCGCACGGTGGCGCCGGTGCAGTCTCTGGAGCTGGCGCGGCGGCTGCCCTGCGCCAGCTTTCATCCGCTGCCGGGGCTGGGGCATTTGGCGCATGAGGAAGCGCCGGAGAGGGTGATTGAGGTGTTGATGGCGATGCGGGATGCTGATCGGAACTCCAAAAAGGCATGAGCCCAATTAACCAAGCTTCACGAAAAATGGGGTAGAAGACTCATGCTCGCCCCGCACCGCGACCCCGCTGCATTTAGACAACACGAGATAGCACGTCAAACAGGAAGAAACCATAACCGGTTTACATGCCGCCTACATGAGAATTTCTGCAAAGTGCAGCGGGCAATAGCTGGCGATTTAGACATCAACTGACAGACATCAACCCAAGGCGTGCTGTGCAGCGTCTATCTCACTGCAATACTCAATCAGCCGTTTGGAGCTACCTCACCCAAATGCTTGATAGAGGCGTAACCATACCTAGCTAGGAGTGATTTAACAAAGGCCGGGTCAACTGCGTAGGCAAATGCAAGCCATCCTTTGAGATTCGCCACTTCGGATGAAGGTAGCTCCCCTGTAGTCAACTTATGAAGAGTCGCCCTAAGTGCGCGTTTCGCATCACGTCCAATGGACGCTTGCCCTTGGTTTGAGAGCGTAAGGCCAACGAGCGTACGGCGACGCTTGGTTGAAACGTTGATCGTCTTTGACTCGTTTAGCGACAAACCAAGATACGTCAGCTCAGCTGTCAAATTTCGAACATATTTCTCAACATCATCCAGTTGACCAGGTCGCGAAGTTGAGAATGCCAAATCGTCCGCATACCGCGTGTATCGCGTATCTGCACACTCACAATACTCAGCCATTCGCTCGTCAAACTCTCTAAGCAAATAGTTCGAGACGAATGGAGAGCTGGGCGCTCCAATTGAGAGTTGTAGTACATTGCTACCGCTGGCTCGTCGAAACAGCAAATTTCCCAGGACCCACCGTTCAATGGGGGAATAAGTTGTGTCGATAGCAAGCCGATGTTCAAGCGCCGCAAACTTCAAACTAGGAAAGAAGTCCTTGAAGTCGAGCTTCAAAAGATACCTCGCCGCAGCATGCGGTTGCGCGTGGTCGCGGATACCTTTACCTGTTCGAAAGCCGATTGCTGTGTCATGAATCGGCAGTGACCGCAACTCGTCACGAACAAGAAGCCGCTGCAGATACTTGATCTCCTTTGTCGGCTGAGAAATTTCCCTCTTTCCCCGACCACCGCGCTTGTCTATGAAATGGGTCTTGTAGCGAGAAGGTGCCGTTGCAATTAAGACAACCAATTCGTACTCCGAAAGTACCGAGGCCTTAAGCAATCGTTGAAACAGTGGAGTTGCGGCGACGCTCATGCAGCACGCTCCAGAATGGACTTGCGGCGGGCGTCCGCTTTCAGGAATTGATCGCGGGCGATCTTGAACCGGCTTCGATCAAAGGCAAGCTGCCCCTCCTTTGCCGAATAGTTGACCCAAGCCTTGCCGATGTTTTGCTGACGCACCAAGTACGGCGCCAATCCAAGCTTTTCGATCCGAATCAACTTGAAGAAATCCAGCAACTTGGCTGCCCGCTCCAATTCTGGAACGGTCATTTTTACACCAAATAGCGCGAGCATTTCGAGCAGTTCGCTATAGCGGATAACCAGGAACAGATCGACCAAGTCCGCAATAAGAAGGAGCCGGTGTGTTGGATCGTCAGGGCGAAGCTTGGCTGACACCGGGGGGGCGGCCAGCTTTGAATCCAAGAATTCTGTGATGACATCAAAGTCGCCTGGGGGCAGAGTCTTACCCTCATCGACACTGATAACACAAAGGTTAGTGCGACTTTCAGCTCGGGTCAGCGGCCCCAAAAAAATGAAGGAGTTTCTGCGCTCATCTTTCACGTACTTCGACTGAACCACAACCAACAGGCGGTTCACGATAGATTCGTCAATTGAGAGTGCTCCCAACTCCGCCAAAGCGCCTTCCGACTCCGGGAACAGAATGACTGCGCGGGCGAGATGACATGCATCTCGCTCGAATGCAAGTAGATCGTCGTAACCCGAGTGCGCCCACCAATCGTTGTAGTTTTCGGGCATATCCAAAGCGCTCGGCCAACGCCGACCGGCCACAGGTAGCGCTTCGAGACTCTGGCGCGAGAATGAGTCACGCAATGACCACGCAGGCCCTGACTTGTCAGTGTTGAACTGTCCACCGAACAGCCAAACACGATCAGGCAAGTTCTCTAGGCGGCATGCCCCTGGATCCAATTGCACTCGGAATTGATCCAGGGGATCACCAGACACTCAATTACCTTTGACTGTAGGCACGGAGACACGCACCGGCTCGTCCGGCGCGTGGATCCGTGCCGTAAATGCCGTGCAACTCAACTCAGTCCTGCGAAACGCCGGACATTGATAGATTAACTATCAAACACACTAATTGAGGCCGTAAGTCTATCGCAGTTGGCAACTGCTCGGCAGGCAGAACATACGGTTGTGTCGGACCCGGCCTCCACCACAAAACAACCAGTTGGAACAAGTCAGCATTACCTCGCGCTTCAACGGCAACGGATGGTGCCTGCCGAAAAGCCATCCACCATGCTCAACGCCTCCCCACCACCGCCTCATGCACGTCCCTCGCCTGCCCCTGCGGCAGCGGCACATAGCGCGCGGCCATGGCTTGGGCCAGGACCATGGCCTGCGGCTGCGGGCGCGGCGAGCTGTCGATCAGGACGCTGCGCAGGCCGGCGGCGCGCAGTTGCGCGGCGGCGGCGAGTGCGTCTTGCATGGCTTGGGGGCGGCCGGGGCTGCCGTCGCGGGCGATGTTGGCGCG
>JAIXSD010000268.1 GCA_027484885.1 Rubrivivax sp. | reverse complement strand
GCAGCCAGTGCGCCTGCGCGCGCGGCCCCGGCCCCGAGCTGGCTGCGTCTGCCCAAGCTGCAAGGCCGCTTGACCGCGGCCGACTTGGGGCTCGTGATCAACAGCAAGGACCCTTACTCCGTGGCGGTGGGCGAGTACTACGCGCGCCGGCGCGGCATCCCCGAAGCGCAGATCCTGCGTGTGCAACTGCCGCTGCGTGCAAGCCTGAGTCTGCCCGAGTTCGAGGCTTTGCAAGGCCTTGTGCGCCAGCACATGGGCCCGCAGGTCCAAGCCCTGGCGCTGGCCTGGAGTCAACCCTATGCGGTGGACTGCAACTCCATCACCTCGGCCCTGGCCCTGGGTTTTCAGCCGGAGATTTGCAAGCAGACCTGCGCGTCGAGCCGGCCCTCGCCGTACTTCAATTACCTGGGACGCAAGCCCTTCAGCGATCTGGGCTTGCGCCCGTCGATGCTTCTGGCCGCCCGCTCGGTCGAGAGCGCCCAGGCCTTGATCGAGCGCGGCATCGCCGCCGACCACAGCCTGCCTTCCTTCGTGCCGGCGCAGGCCTATTTCGTCAGCACGCCCGATGCGGCGCGCAGCGTGCGCTCCGTCTTGTTTCCGCCGGCCAGCAGCATCCGGGCCCTGGGCCTGGAGGCGCGGCGCGAGTCCAGCGAGGCCTTGCCCGCCCGCCTGCCTCGCGCCTTGATGGTGGTGACCGGCTTGGCCCGGGTGGAGGGACTGGACCGCATCGATTGGCTGCCCGGCGCGCTGGCCGATCACCTGACCTCGTTCGGCGGCTTGCTGGAGCGCAACAGCCCGCAGGAGCAGATGAGCGCGCTCGACTGGTTGGAGTCAGGCGCCACGGCCAGCTACGGCACCGTCAGCGAGCCCTGCAACCACCTGCAGAAGTTCCCGCATCCGCAAATCCTGCTGCTCAGCTATGCCCAGGGATTGAGTGCGCTGGAGGCCTACTGGCACAGCGTGGCCTGGCCAGGGCAGGGGGTGTTTGTGGGTGAGCCCTTGGCGGCGCCATTTGCGCCGCCGTTCTAGCCTGTGGCGCCATTTGCGCCGCCGTTCTAGCCCATGTTCTTGATTGCTCTGCGATCAGCTTACAAATTTGCCGCGGCAAACTCGCCTGCCATGACTGCACCTTCGAGCGTGGCCGGGTAGGGCCCTTCGACGTAATCTCCCGCCGCCCACAAGCCTGGCGCAACGGCCGCAGGCGGGCGCCGCAGTCCCGGTGTGCAGGCGAAGGTCGCGCGCTTTTCAGCCAGCACGCGGATCAAGGTCGGCGCTTCGGTGCAGCCCAGCTCTTGTTGCGCCTGCTTTCGCACCGCTTCCGCGGTCGCGTCCAGCCCTTGCTCGACCCAGGGTGCAGCCCCGCTGATCACCCAGGCCGAGCGGCCGGCAGCCTCGGCAGACAGCTGCCCGAGGTCAAACGCAAACTGGGCCGGTGCCTGCGGCCCTTCCTGCAAGGCCAGCATGGGGGCGGGCCAGGCGGGGCCCGGGTGCTGCAGATAAACCGTGATGATGGGCTGGTAGTGCAGCGCAGCGGCTTGCGCGCTCCAGGCCGGCATCAGCGGGGCGGTCAAACGGGCAGCCTCGGCGGCGCTGCAGGCGAGGATGACGCGGTCGAAAGCCTGATCGTCGACCTGCCAGCCACCGTCGGCGTTGCGGGTCAAAGACTGCACCCGCTGACTGAGTCGCAACACCGTGCCCCGGTCCAGCAGCCAGGCTTGCGCTGGCTCGGCCAGCAGCTCGCTCAGCGGCCGGCGCGGCAGCAGCAGGTCCGAGCTGCCGGGGCCGCTGAACAGGGCGTCGTGCAGTACGCGCAGGAAGACACTGGCGCTGGCCTGCGAGGCCGGTGTGTTGAGCGCCGCGACGCAGAGCGGATCGATCAGCTCGTCCTTGACGGGCTGCGGCAGGCTTTGGCAGAGCTCGGCCACGCTGAGCCCGGGCGCGCAGCGAAAGCCGCGCAGCAGCCAGCCGTTCGCGGCGAGCAGCAGGCCCAGCCGCGCCGACCAGGGCCAGCGCCTGCAGGCCAGCACGCCGCGCACAAAGGCGGGCAGGGCCGCGCCGGGCGGCAGGCGCAGGCCTTCATGCCGGGGGTAGCGCAGACGCAGGGGCAGGCGCAGCAGGGCGGCCTCGGGAGAGAGGCCCAGGTGGCGCATCAGCGCCAGGCTGCGCCGGTAGGCGCCGATCAGGATGTGCTGGCCATTGTCCAGACGCAGGCCGGCATCGTCAGGCGGCAGGCTGCGCGCGCGGCCGCCGAGCTGGCCGGCCATGTCGAACAGCTCAAGCTGGTGGCCGGCCTCGCAGGCGCGCACCGCTGCAGCGAGACCGGCCCAGCCGCCGCCGACCACGGCCACGCGCAGGCCGCGCGCTTTTGCGGGCATCAGCGGCCCAGCCAGTTGGTGCGCATGGCCAGCCAGAGCTTGCGCAGCGGCGTCAGCGAGATGCGCTGCTCCAGCACGCGGAAGCTCTCGGCCTCGATCTCGCGCAGCAGGGCGCGGTAGATATTGGCCATCATCAGGCCGGGCTTCTGCGCCTTGCGGTCGGCCTCGGGCAGCAGGGCAAAGGCCTCGTCGTAGAGCTGGTGGGCGCGTGCCGCCTGGAACTTCATCAAGGCGCTGAAGCGCTCGCTGTAGCCCCAGGGCTTTTTGCGCAGCAGGATCTCGTGCGCCTTGACATCGAACTGCTGAAGCTCCGAGATGGGCAGGTAGAT